>JAQYWN010000788.1 GCA_029379265.1 Rhizonema sp. NSF051 | reverse complement strand
TTTCTAAAACAATACAGACTCTTTTAATCTATCGATAAATAAATTAAGACAAGCACTTTAAGTTTATGAAATACTCTCACGTTTTACAACATAGTGAAGAAGATTGCGGTGCAGCTTGTCTTGCTTCAATTGCTAAACATTATGGACGTACTTTCACCTTAAATCATATTCGTGAGGCAGTAGGCACTGGACAATTTGGTACTACTTTGTTAGGACTTAAACGAGGGGCTGAAACCCTTGGATTTAATGCCCGTCCGGTGCAAACTTCTGCAGAACTGTTAAACCGGATGAAGGAAGCGCCTCTACCAGCAATTATTCACTGGAAAGGGCATCACTGGGTTGTTTTGTACGGTAATAAAGGTAAAAAGTGTGTTGTTGCCGATCCTGCAGTCGGCGTCCGTTATCTCTCCAAACAAGATTTAGCAGAGAACTGGGGAGATTGGTTGATGCTATTGGTGGAACCAGATCCAGTCCGCTTTTTTGCTCAAAAGGACGAGCAAGTTGGTGGGTTTTGGCGTTTTTTCAGCCGTGTCTGGACTTTTCGCGGAATACTGGCGCAAGCATTACCCTTAAACCTCGTTTTAGGACTGATGTCTTTAGCTTCGCCTTTTCTGCTGCAAATTCTGACAGATGATGTACTGGTTCGAGGTGATACCAAGCTACTGACAACTGTGGCGATCGTTGTGATAGTGATGAATTTTATTTCGCGCAGCCTTTCATTTATCCAGTCTCACTTAATCGCTCACTTTGCACAACGCCTGCAGTTAGGTTTAGTTCTAGAATTTGGTAGGACTATTCTTCGGTTACCTCTTTCTTATTACGAAGCACGTCGCAGTGGAGAAATCGTGAGTCGCCTGCGAGATATTGACCAGATTAATCAGTTAGTGGCTCAAGTCGTTGTTGGTTTACCCAGCCAATTTTTTATTGCGCTGGTTTCGTTTTGTTTCATGATTTTTTATAGCTGGAAACTTACGGCAGTAGCTGTATTAATCTCCGTAGTAATGACTCTATCTACGATAGTTTTTCAACCAACTTTACAGCAAAAAACTCGTGAGCTTTTAGTTCAAGAAGCAGAAACTCAAGGTGTTTTAGTAGAAACCTTCAAAGGCGCACTAACGCTTAAAACTACAACGGCTGGGCCGCAATTTTGGGATGAGTTCCAAACCCGATTTGGTCGTCTTGCTAACGTGACATTCCGCACAATTCAAATCGGTATTATTAATAATACCTTCTCAGGCTTGATTTCTGCTACTGGCGGCATTATTTTACTCTGGTTTGGTGGGAATTTAGTGATTAACCCGGCAGAAAACTTAAGTATTGGGCAATTATTGGCATTTAACTCAATGAATGCCAATTATTTGGGCTTAATTGGTACTCTCATCGGTTTCGTAGAGGAGTTTACTCATGCCAAAACTGCTACACAACGCTTAACGGAAGTTATAGACGCGACTCCAGAAAATGAAGGTGACGAGAAAAAGCCTTTTGCTAATATCCCTGGAGATACTGACATTATTTGTACGAATGTAAACTTTCATTATGCAGGTAGAATTGAGCTTATAGAAAATTTTTCTTTAACAATTCCTGGCGGTAAAGTGACTGCTATCATCGGCACATCAGGTTGTGGTAAAAGTACTCTTGCCAAACTTATTGCTGGGTTATATCCACTACAATCTGGGAATATTCGTATTGGACTTTATAACCTCAATGATCTTTCTCTTGATTGTCTCCGCCAGCAAGTCATTCTTGTTCCCCAAGATGCTCATTTTTGGAGTCGTTCTATTGTAGAAAATTTTCGCTTAGGAACACCTCAGGTTACGTTTGAACAGATTGTGAGAGCTTGTCAAATTGCTGGGGCAGATGAATTTATCACTAAACTTCCAAATAAATATCAAACTATATTAGGAGAATTTGGTGCCAATATTTCAGGTGGACAACGTCAACGACTCGCAATAGCACGAGCGATTGTTACAGATCCACCAGTCCTTATTTTAGATGAATCGACTGGTGGACTCGATCCAGTTAGTGAAGCGCAAGTGTTAGATCAGCTCTTCCACTATCGTCGTGGTAAAACTACTATCCTAATTACCCACCGACCAAAAGTTGTTAATCGAGCTGATTGGATCGTATTGCTGGATGGAGGTAAACTGAAACTTCAAGGTTCTTTGGAGGATTTGTACTCAAAACCAGGAGATCATTTGGATTTTTTAATTTCTTGAAATTTTTATTTGTTAGTTGTTATAGCGCTTCAGTGGAGGAGTCGTGAAAACTATTTTTTGAATGTAAACGTGCAGGGGCAAGCCTGTAGCTACCGCTCCTGTAAAGAAATACAGAGAGAATTTCATATACCTACTAAAAACAGCTAAATAATACCTGATAAATACATACTAAAAACTAACAATTAACACAGTATTATGGTTTACGTTCCCAGTCAAAAAGTCCTTCCTACATTTCAAACTGATGAGTTTCTTCCTCCTATTAGTCCTTGGACATCTTTAGCCGGATTATTTCTTGTTGGAACTGTTGGGACTGCGATCGGTGTATCTTCGTGGGTTAAATATAATGTGACGGTAAAAGCTCCGGCTAGTGTGCGTCCTATAGGAGACACTCGCTTGGTGCAACCGGAAATGGAAGGCACTGTCACAAGTATCTTGGTTAAAGAAAATCAGATTGTCAAGCAAGGGGATGTTATCGCCCGTCTTGATGATGAGCAACTGCAAATCAAAAAAAGCCAGTTACAAGGTAATATTGAGCAAAGCAAGTTACAACTTGTTCAAATGTATGCTCAAATCAAGAGTTTAGAGGTTCAAATTGTCGCAGAAAAAAGAGTTGTCGAGCGGACAATCGCTTCTGCAAAAGCAGATTTAGCACGCAATCAACGAGAATATCAAGATCGGCAAGTGACAACAACAAGCGAATTGCTTGAAGCAAAAGCAAGCTTGCAAAAAGCTTTTACTGATTTGCGCAAATCTGAGGCCGATTTAAAGTTTGCTGAGGTGGATCGCGAGCGATATAAGCAACTTTCAGAAGTCGGAGCATTAAGTCACCGTGACTATGACGAGAAAAAATTAGTTGTCGAACAGTCACAATCAACACTTGAAGGTCAACGAAAAGCTATTGACATTGCTCAAGCAAAAGTTTTAACGGCTCAAGCTGGACTCAATCCCAGCCGAGCAACGGTTGCGATCGCTTCTGAACGTATTGCCCAAGAAATTGCTAAAGGAGAAGCAACTATCGCCACTTTGGATAAAGAAAAACAGGCTTTAATTCAGCGGCGAGTTGAAGTTCAAAACCAACTCAACCAATCTCGGCAAGATATCCAACAACTTAATACTCAACTGCATAACACCATTGTTCGCGCTACCAGTGATGGCATCATCCTCAAGATGAATTTACGTAACCCCGGTCAAGTTGTGCGAGTAGGAGATGCTATCGCCGAAATTGTTCCTCAGAATTCTCCTTTAGTTATTAAAGCAATGGTTCCTGGTGGAGAATTTAAAAAAGTTGAACCAGGTCAAAAGGTACAATTGCGAGTTGATAGCTGTCCCTATCCTGATTACGGTACCCTCGAAGGTACTGTCAGCACTATTTCTCCTGACGCCATTACACCTCAAAATAGTAATACAGGTTCTACAACACCTGCTCCCAGCTATTTTGAAGCAACAGTAAAACCGGAAATGCTAAAATTCGGACATGGCGTTCATCAATGCTCTATTCAAGCCGGAATGAGTGCCACGGCTGATATTATTTCTAAACAAGAGACAGCACTACAATTCATGTTGAGAAAAGCAAGGTTAATCACGGATGTATAAGGGGTAATTGGGCATTGTCTCTAATACTTGCTTGAGCCCTGTCTTGCTCATTACCCATGATTTATCAGCAATTCCCTATAACCATGTATTTTTAGGAAATTATAAAAGTAAATTTACGCCAAATATAC
>JAQYWN010000080.1 GCA_029379265.1 Rhizonema sp. NSF051 | reverse complement strand
GTGGCTTTTCTCTCCTTTAGCACATTATGGTGCTGTTTTTCTTGCGCTTACCCTGGGTTATGGAGTAAGTTGGCGTTAGCAACACTGGTTTCATTAATAGACCAAGCCCAGGAGAGTAATGAGCCAAGATTAATAATAGCCAAAACCCCAAAAAGAATAATGTCATGACTTGTGTAAGGCTCTGGCTTGATGGGAAAATCTGTGGATAGTTTGTATCGCATAATTTGAATACTATTCCACACCCCGAAAGCTACAGCCCCAATCAAAAAGCGATTAAGAATCGTAGCATTTGAACCGATTTTTTTTTCGCTCAATCTAATGAAAATTGCCGCAAGAGACAATAGAAATACGGCTATAGGCATGGAGAGGTACCCCAGAATATCTGGTTTTGGCTCTATTTGTTGTTGTGCTAACTCAAGTTGATTACTCATCCGTATTACTTTGAGGAACTCCTTTTAATTATGAGTGTTTAAAGACTTGCTTCTAACTCTATTACGACAGCAGTCGTCTTTAGTTCTAACATAACTTATGCTTCAATTTGAAAACGATTTTTTTGAGTATTAACTTAATGATTTTCTTCACTATTTCTTCTTAACGCAACTGGCAAAGGCGATATAGCTCTAGTTCTTGATGCTGGTTGTTCATGATGATTGTGAGCCTCTGTCTCAACAATCACCTTTGTCAAGACACCACAGAGGAATCTTTGCATGTTTGTTATCAGATTTTTCATATGAGGCTTTAACCAACTCATGTAGAGGAGAACAACCTGTTGTTAATCTGGTATGCGTGTCGCTATCATCATTAAACTGAGCTATTCTAACTTACACACCCGATGTTGAACATTCCACAACTCCTCGCAACTGAACTAGATCTCAAACCGTATCAGGTGCAAAACGCGCTGGAACTACTGGCAGAGGGTGCGACGATTCCCTTTATTGCACGTTACCGCAAAGAGCGCACAGGTGAGATGAATGAAGTTCAACTGCGCGACATTGCTGACAGGTACACTTATTTAACAGAATTGGCAGAAAGGAAATCAGCGATTTTGAAGGCGATCGCCGAACAAGGCAAACTCACCGATGAACTGAAAGCGAAGATTGAATTCTGTTTACAAAAAACTGAACTGGAGGATTTGTATCTCCCCTTCCGTCCCAAACGACGCACTCGTGCTACAATTGCCCGAGAAAAAGGACTGGAAGCATTAGCAAAGTTGATTCAATCGCTGAATGTCAAGAATCCTGTATCCATATCACTGGATGTAGAAGCGGCAAAGTACATTTCTCTGGAGTTCGGTGTCAAGACAGCAGATGATGCACTCAAAGGTGCTGCTGATATTATAGCAGAAGAAGTGGCGGAGAAAGCGGAGTTACGTGCCTATCTACGAGAATACTTGTTAGAGGAAGGGCTATTTGTCTCCCGGATCAAAGACGATCATCCTGAAGGGACAACGAAGTTTGAGATGTACCGCAACTATCAGATGAAGGTGAGAAATATTGCTCCTCACAACATGTTGGCTTTGTGTCGGGGGGAAGCGGAGTCTGTGTTGCGCTTTGAAATTTCCTTTGATGATGAAGTCGTACTCACTTATCTGGAGTCAAAGGAAATTAAGACGAATGTCCGCGCTATTCGCGATTTTTATCAAGCAATGCTGAAGGATGCATTCAACCGTTTGATGAAGGCTTCCTTGATGAGTGAGGCGATCGCAGAAAAGAAAACTTATGCGGATATCGAGTCAATCAAAACATTTGAAACCAATTTGCGAGAGTTGTTGCTGTCTGCACCAGCAGGGATGAAACCAACCCTGGCGATAGATCCGGGTTTTCGGACTGGGTGTAAAGTTGTTACACTCGACGGGACAGGGAAATTTTTGGAATATCAAGCAGTATTTCCTCACCAAGCTGCCGAACAACGTCTCAAAGCTGCAAAAATTCTTAAAAGTCTGATTGAAAAGTACAAAGTTGAGTTAATTGCGATCGGCAACGGTACGGCTTCCCGCGAGACAGATGAGTTTGTGGCAGAAGTTCTACAAACTACTGCGAGTACACCCGTTAAAGTTATGGTGAATGAGTCGGGTGCTTCGATTTATTCTGCTAGTAAAGTCGCCTTGGAAGAGTTCCCCGATTTAGATATTACCGTTCGCGGTGCAATTAGCATTGGTCGCCGCTTGCAAGATCCACTCGCAGAGCTTGTAAAAATTGATCCCAAGTCGATTGGTGTGGGACAATATCAACATGACGTGGATCAAAAATTGTTGAGAAAGAAGTTGGATGAAACAGTAGAAAGCTGTGTCAACTTTGTGGGAGTGGATTTGAATACAGCCTCTAAAGAACTTCTTACCTCGGTGTCTGGAATTACACCAACTGTTGCTAACAACGTTGTTAGTTATCGCAACGAGCAAGGTGCTTTTAAAAATCGTCGGGAACTCCTGAAAGTCCCTAAGTTGGGGCCAAAAGCTTTTGAACAAGCGGCAGGTTTCTTACGGATTCGCGGTGGCAGCAACCCCTTGGATAATACTGCAGTTCATCCAGAGAGTTATGCAGTAGTGGAAGCGATCGCCTCCGATTTGAACGTTCCTTTAACTCAGATTACCCAAATTGCTGAAAAACTCCAAAAAACGAGCTTGAAGAAGTACGTTACGGACAAAGTAGGTGAACCAACATTACAAGATATCTTCAGAGAGTTGGAAAAGCCAGGAAGAGATCCACGGGCTGAATTTAAGTATGCCACCTTTAAAGAGGGAATTAAAGAAATCTCCCATCTGAAAGTAGGAATGGAATTAGAAGGGATTGTTACGAATGTTGCCAACTTCGGCGCTTTCGTCGATATCGGTGTTCATCAAGATGGTTTGGTTCATATCTCTCAACTTGCTGACAGATTCGTTGACGATCCCAAAAAGGTGGTGAAAGTCGGACAAGTTGTGAAAGTACAGGTATTGGAAGTTAACGAAAAGTTGAAGCGGATTAGTTTATCGATCAAAGCTGTGAAGCAATAGCTTTTTATACTCAGATCTCTCATGTCTGATTAAAAACCCATTATAAATAAAGTGGCGGTGTAGGGGAAAAGATTATAAGAGGGTTTATCATAGAAATCCTTTTTTATCCTAATTAATCGGACATGAGAGAACATTTAAATGAACCACATCTTTTTTGTCTCACGCACGAAGTAGCAAAGAACACATGCATCTAAATTGTTCACATTCGTTATGATATTGGAATTATTTTTATTCGTTTTATGGGAACGCATAAAGAATACGATAACGTAGATGCGACAAGTATTTGAGGCAGTAATACCTATGCTTGAACCCCGTCCTATCCGAACCGAAGCTGACTATCGTGCTGTGCTTGATGAAATTGAAAAATTGTTCGAGGCCAAACCCAATACGCCAGAGTGTGATCGTTTAAAAGTTTTAACTACGCTGGTGGAAGCATACGAGGAACGACATTACCCAATCGAAGCACCAGATCCTATTGAGGCGATTTTATACTATCTCGAATCCCGTGGGTTGTCTTGGCATGATTTAGAGTTTGTTATTGGGAGTAAGGCAGGAATAGCCGACATTTTGCATCGGAAGCAGGCGTTAACGTTGGACATGATTCGGCGTTTGCATCAAAAATTGGGCATTCCGGCAGAGATTTTGATTCAACCATACCCTTTAATGCAAAATTCAGCTTAATAGACATCTCCGAAAAAAGTGGGAACGCCAGTCTCCTACAGAGGGAAACCCCTACAACATGTTATAGGTATTTAACCAGACACCATATGACGTGCAAACTCGATCGCTTGTGCTGGTGTGGAAACTTTGCCTTCAATTTGCGCCACAGAAATTTCTGTAAGTATTTTTCCCACCAATGGCGAAGCTGGGACATTCAATGCTATAATCAATTCCTTCCCACTCAATAATGGGGTGGGATGAGCGACCAGATCATCAGGATTGAGGTAGCGGTCGGTCAAGGGTGCGATCGCCTCTACCAGAATACCACGTGCTACTGCTAAAACGACTATGGTTGGAAAAACAAACCCAGCTTCTTGAAATAAAAAATACTGTTCTCGTAAAGATAATTGGGGTGCTTGAAGCTGTGGGGACAGTTTCAGGGCTGTTATTGTCGCTTTAATTTCAGATCGGCTGTATGTCAGTTGCTGTAATTCTATTTCAGCGATTGATGGTTCTGACTTCACAAGACAAGCGAGTTTGGCAATACCCAACCAAGTCGTCTTAACAGTATCACGCACGTACTTTTGCAGTAAACTCTCTAATTTTAGCTGAGAAGCTGCTCTGTCAACTGCCGCGAGGAGAGTCAAACTTTCTTTTGTGGCGTATTTGAAGAAAGGTTTCAGCAAACCATCTTCCCAAGCATGGGCAATCCATAGATTACCTTGAGGTGACAGCATATAACCTAATTCTACCCTAACTCTTTCTGCTGCGACTTTAGTAATGAGTGAAGCTAAAGAGCGTATGGCATCTTGGGTTGCTGGTTCAATGGTAAAACCAAGTTGTGCAGCTTGGCGATATGCCCGCAGTAACCGTAAGGGATCGTCCTTTAAGTTAGCAGGTGATATCATTTTCAAAAGACCTTGTTGGATATCTTGACGACCTTGCAAGGGATCGATAAATTCTTGTGTGTGGGGGTTATAGGCGATCGCATTCACCGTAAAATCTCGCCTGTGCAAATCAATCTCCAGGCTTGCTCCTTCTGCCTGAGCAAAATCAGCAGTAGCGTGAGGAAAAACCACACGGGCAATTTGTCTTTGAGGATCTAATAAAACAAAGCCTGCTTTATAATGCGTTGCAATTTGGCGAGCGACTTTAACCGCATTAGATGGTAAAACAAAATCTAAATCCACGTACTCACGTGTTCTCTCCAAAATCGCATCCCGCACCGCACCACCTACCATATAAGCAGGTTGTGGTAAAAATTCTAGGCTAAAAGGCCAGGATTCGGGAGATAAACTGTTGTGCATGAAAAATCAGTTGGAATTAAAAATTAAGAATTAAAAAGCTTTAAATATATGGTTTTTGACTGTTTGGGTTGGTGAACCAGCGCTGCAGTCGGGTTAGCCCGCTCTCACGGCGACTGGTGTTAGCGTTAGCGTTAGCGTTAGCGAGGAACGAGCGTCAGCGGTAGCGGTAGCGTTAGCGAAGCGATCTTCCTTCGAGTCGAGGAGCGTCAGCGATCTTCGAGGCACGAGCGTCAGGGTAACTTTATTTCCGTGCCTGCTGTGATAATCATGAATCCTTGATTATGAGTCCTTCGTCCTTTGTAGTAAATCACCAATAAGCAACATTGTAATAAAAATAAACCTAGAGGATAGTGAATAACTATTTGCGTTAAGCTAGATTAACAATAAAGGACCCTAGAGTTGGTTTGATTATGTGTATTTGCGTAAACTGCCACTATGTGGATAGATGTATAAGTTACCACGCGGTAGAGGGGCAGCACCAACAACCCCACTTAACCGAATCTCCTGATTTTGAGCCAAATGAACCTTCTATCAATGTCAACATCCGTACAACAGAAGACATAATTGAAATGGAATGGGATGTTGTTGGGTGTTACAGCTTTAAGCGGGAAATGGGTAAGTGGTCTAAGTTGCGTCCTGGTGAGTTAGTTCCAACATGAAAATGGAGAAACTCAATTAAAGTATGAATTGTTCACGAACTCGTTGCGAAGACTTAGAGTTTTCTTTGTGCCTTTGCGACGAGTGCGTTAGAGAAGATATTATTTATTACCGCCAAACAACCCACCCAAATTACCAAACTGCTGTTGCATCTGTTGAGCAGCATTAGCCGCAGAATCAAGAGCGATCGCATTTTCTAATTGAGATGCCATCGGTTCCGGTAATCTAGTTTTTGCAAAGGAAATCACCATATTCACTGCTTGCCGTGCCTGATCTTCCGAAATCCCTGCATGGCTGCTAATTTGCCTTATTAACTCTTCCACAATCTTTCTCCGTAGACAAAACTACATAAAGAGACTACCACGGAATTAAAAATTAAAAATTAAAAATTTCTCAGGCTTTTACTTGAGCCAACACGGCAACTTCAAGGTACGCGGATTCTAGCAGGAAGTCGAAGTTAGCTTGTAAGAGTTAATATGTTGAGGATACATCGAAGTCGTACCTCAAATTCCATGCTGGAAGATGTTTCAAATTTTCCTCAACTAGTTCATTTGTTTGCATTGAGAGGGCTGACTAAGGAGGGGTTAAGTTTCAGAACTTGCACGCTGACATCGGGGGGAGCGCCATCTTCCTAAAACTGTGTGTACTGACACTTCTCGTTATCGAAGACGGCTTTTTTGAAAAGAGTGTAGCAAATTATTAAATCTAGACACGACAAAAGTTTTCATAGCTCAAATGCCGCAAATTACACGTATTTCACAACGAATAATAAAGACAATAATCCTCAAACATCCATTTTGCAATTATCTCCGCGCATTCACACCAGCAACTGAATTATCCATCTGTTCTAATTTTTGCGGGTTTGTTGCATCCAGATACTTAGCTGTCATCTCCGGGGTTAGGAGTTCCAACATGAGATGGTTTTCAATCCAAAATTCCACAACATCGAAAGCACCATCACGGCTACAAGGAAGCACTCGCCATTCCTCCCGTGCGCCAATTCGTTCGATTTCCTCGATGCTGAGAGCAACAGAAATGGCTGCATGAACTGATGTATAATTTGCAGGATGCTCATTCATTGGGCTTACAATAATTCTGGTGACATGGCTGTTCCAGAAGCAAAGATTTTTCGTCTACATTGGCGAACACGAGAAGACAAAACCAGCGCTCAAAAACCTTATAAGGGTGAGTTCATGCTACTGCTACAACGAGCAAAAGTTACTCATATCGTAGAGTTTTTGGAAGATGAAGTTTATGAGAGTACGGGTAAGGTATGGAATGTGTATCGCATAGTAAAAGCCGTTTGGATGCCGCCTAATGCTTGCGATTGGTACCACCTCCCTCATCAAAGAGAATTTTTTGGCTACGATGAGGTTGTTGCCGATGGTTTAGCACATAGCTTGTCTGAAGCAGATAAGATGTGGAAGTTTCACGAGTATTGGGATAAGCGAGGCGGTTTAAGTGTTTTTCAGAAGCACGTAGCTGATCTACTTACCAAAATTTCAAAATCTGGAAGTATATAGCTAAGGTTCAGAACATAATTTTTGAACTAAAAATTAGAAGTAATTTCTACGTGCTAATTGCTTACCATCAAACGTACTCCCCCAGCAGGTGTAAATGTAACACCACGACGTGCAGGTTGTAGAGGTTGCTTTTCTAAGAGTGTAAATGAATGGTGAGATAATAAATTTGCTAACACCAATTTCATTTCAAATAAGGCAAAAGCTATACCCAAACAGCGACGATTGCCACCACCAAAGGGCATATATTCATAAGGAGAAAATTGCCTTTCTAAAAAGCGTTCTGGCTTAAATTGCTTGGGGTCTGGATAAATATCTGGACGATGGTGAGTCAAATAAATACATGGTGACAGCATTTGCCCTTTTGGCAATTCATAATCCATTAATTGCATTGGTGCTTGTAAAACTCGTGCTTGTGTAAAGAAAACAATAGGATAAATTCTTAAAGTTTCCGAACAGACAGCATTTAAATAAGGTAATCGGACAATTTCTGTTGGATCTGTGTTATTAATATCAATCGATTTGAGTTCTTGCAACAGTTTTTGATGAATTTCTGGTATGGAATGAATCCAATACAAAGCCCAAGCTAAAGCAGATGCTGTTGTCTCATGTCCGGCAAATAACATGGTCATCAACTCGTCGCGTAATTCTTCATCAGTCATTGCTTGACCATTTTCATCACGCGCTGATAATAACAGGCTTAAAATATCTTCACCTACAGATGATTTTTTGCGGCGATCGCCAATCTCTTGATAAAGGAGTTGGTTAAGCCTTTCTCTTTGCTGAAGAAAATTACCCCAAGGAGTCAGTTTGCCTAAATTGACTTGTAAAGATTTAAAAAAGAGAAAACTTACACTCAAAGGGTTATTAAAAGAATCTAGCATGGCGCTGAGAATTTGCCGTATTTGTTGGTAACGGTCTCCTTCGTTGAGTCCAAAAATGGTCTGTAAAATTATGTTTAAAGAAATTTCTTGCATAACTTGGCGAGCCACAAATTGTTGCCCTGGCTTGATTTGGCTCATTACTTTCTCAGTAATATCACGCATATGCAGACCGTAAGTCCGCATTCTTTCACCATGAAAGGGAGGCAATAACAGTTTGCGTTTTTGCAAATGTTGTTCGCCATCTTGCAGTAATAATGAATTTGCCCCCACAATCGGTTGTAGAGTTTTGTTTACCGCTCCAGAGATAAACTGGTGAGAATTAGCTGTAAAAATGTCTTGAATTGCTTGAGGATTGCTAATAACAACTTGGCTGGGAAATCCGGCCAATGGCGGTGCTAAAAAAACATCCCCATACCGCGCTTCCATTGCTTCTAGCCAATCAATTGGGTTAACAATTGCCCAAATCGTTTGAGCCCAAAGATTATTTCGTGGACCTACGGGTAATTTATTAACTTTTTTATTTACGTGTTTTTCTCGTGTGGTAGTCATGATAAATACTCCTAACTTTTTAGAAAAATCTCACGAATGATTTATGATTGCTGGATATAGACTTATTGAAATCCTAACTACCACATCCCATCTACGATCTACAAAGATTACTTCTCCTCAACTGCCTTTATCCGTCCAGATTTCACCGCAGCCACAAGTGCCTGGTAATCGCTCTCATTCTGATTGGCGTAGGCGCTCGCAAAGTCTGCGATCGCCTGCTCAAAGACATCACTTTTCCCGAGATAGCCAGCAATAGTTACCGAATCTCCAGAGCGGGCATGGCTACGAGCAAGTGCCCACCCGCATAATTCTGAGTAGCCGATGAGTTCAGAGGCTGACAAATCCTCAATGTCAACGGCAATCTTCATATCTCGCAATTGCCGGACGTAGAAGTCGTGCCCACTTTCGCTACGTGTCCAACCAAGGAAAATATCGCTAGTAGCTTGCATCAAGCGTTGACCCGAAACAATGCGTTGACCCTGATTATGGTAAATGCTTTTGCCTGCATACGGCTCCAAGACAGAAGCACGAGCCTCTTTCATTTGGAGAAACAGAGGTTTATTATCGTCTGTCATCAGAAGTGCGACAACACAACGAGTCCCGACACTACCAACTCCGACTACCTTAAAAGCAATATCAACCAAGCGAAAGCGATTGAGGAGAACTTGTAGATCATCCCGTAGAGTTTGACGGTACTGCTGGTAGACCGACTCCACCTCTTTTTCCAGCAAATCGTCAGGTGGTAGGTGGTACATTAAAGGTGGTTTGTCAGCGATTCGCCACTGACCGTGTACTTCTGTAAACTTTGGCAGTCCTTGAGCAGAGGTAAGTGTTAGTTTCTCTACATATCTGTCAATACCTTGACGGTGAGGGATATGGCGCGTAAAATCACGCAAAACCTCAGCATCAATACGCGAGTACCATACTTCTAGGGCACTCATTTGGGCGTACTGAGCGATGTGTTCTTGGTAGGAGCGTACAGCTGCTCGTGCTGCAGATTCACAGTTCTTTGCCGAAACTTTGATATGACGACCTGCAATGACAACGCTTGTTGCCAGACGTTTGAGATCCCACTCCCAAGGTGCGCTCAGCGTTTCGTCAAAATCGTTTACATCAAAAACGATGTTACGTTCTGGTGTCCCATAGCCACCGAAGTTAAGTAAGTGACAGTCTCCACACGCCTGTACTCGAATATCTGTCGTCGGGGTTGTCGCCAAGTCAGTCGCCATGATAATTGCGGCTCCCCTCAAGAAGGTGAATGGTGACTTTAGCATCCGACTGTACCGGATCGGTACCAATTTAGGCACCCGTTCCTGGTTGGAGGTTTCTAATAAAGTGATGGGATCGAGTCGCGAGGTGAGGGGACTCCATTTACTATGAGAGGAACGCGGGATACGCTCGCGCAAAGCTTTTCCTGCTGCGTATCTATCACTTAGCGATCGCTCTGTTACAGAACCGATTTCAGGCTTTCGTGTTTGCGAAGATGCATATTTTTGTGTTTCGTCCATCCCTTAAACCTGAAAGACTGTAAAGCTTTCACTAAATTTTTATTAAACTTTATCTCCATTTTATAGTACTCTAAAACAGACTGTGGAGAGTGTTCGTCAAACGATATATTATAGAAGTCAATTAACACAACTTAACAATGGTAGAACGCCCAATCAAGAAATCTGAACGTCAGTTAAAAGTCGATACTGACAACTCTGAACGTCAGTTAAAAGTCGATACTGACAACAGTTCTGAAAACTTAGATTCTATACCTTCTGTAGAATCCAAACCTAAAATCTCAAAAAGAAACAACGAACGCTCAAACGAACGCTCATCGGATAAAGGCAAAAAGTCTAAAAATACGGACGAAGTAAGGCAACAGGTTAATCCTGCCCTTGCTCGTGGTCCGAAACCTGCTAAACTTAAACCCAAAGAAGTCAAAGCAGAGCCAGAAAACGACGAATTACAACCAACTTCTGAGGAATCTCAAGAATAAAAAAGTGCCAACACAGAGTTTGGAACCAGAGAACTCAAAATGCATCCCTACAAATAAACGCGCGGGGATTTCAATAAAGACTCCTTGAGCAGCGTGCACTACGTGTCAAGCAGAAAAATCTTCGTCTTTTTTTCCTAAATAAATTCGTTCGCTAGTACCCCTTCTAACATTTTCTCAAGCTGAATACTGACCTCACCTGAGATTGAAGTAAAGAAAAGTCTGAAAACTAGACAGATTAAACCTTGTAGCAATACAGGGTTATTTAATTTTATCTCAAGAAGGTTCTGTAAATGAGAATATGTGTAATTGAGGTATTTTCATTATGGGGATGAGCAGTAAAAAGCTAGTTCCTATGTACTCAATGTAATTCTTCAGCCATACCTTGAGTTTCTCTTCATCTTTCTTTCTCCGTCCCAAGTACACGCCATACAATGAAGACACTCACGAAGAGATAAGCAGATACAGTTAACCAATCTTGCCAGTTACCAGAAATTACCATAAATAAAAAGTCGTTTCTCCCAACCTTGTACAAGCGCGATTAACGTAGCTAAGTTGAATACTTTTTTGTCAGTTATCAAAGGTTATTTTTAACCTAAAGCAATAGTACAAGAATAACAGCGATCACTCTTTTTCTTGAGAATAGGGTTGCATCCTCCCAAACACAACACATTCCTTAACGAAGCATGACTACTAGAGTTTGGCAGCGTCGTGAATTTTTATGGAGGTTAAGCCAGTCTACTTTAGGCTCCCTAATTTTAGCACAGGCTTGCGACCAAGTCATTCCCGGACATAGTAAATCGACTTCCGTTCTCGTGTTGGGTGCTGGTCTTTCTGGATTATATACAGCTTTGCTGTTAGAAGCAAAAGGGCTTTCGGTGACTGTTCTGGAAGCACGCGATCGCGTCGGGGGGCGTATTCATACCCTCACAGGCATACCCGGCAAACCAGACGTTGGCGGACAGATATTCACCGAGAAATACCACCGTCTGTTAAATTTAGCGAATTCCTTGCAAGTGGCTGTGGAACCAGCCAAAGTTAGCGAGCGGAAAATACTACTCAATATTAGAGGGCAAACTGTGTTGCCGCAAAACTGGGCAACATCCACAGCTAACAGATTGACAAAAAATGAACACACTATAATACCATCACATTTGCTAACACATTATCTTCGCTCATATAAGATTTTAGAAAATGCGACAGCCTGGATCAAGCCAAACCATTTTTCCCTAGACATCCCTTTGGATAAGTATCTTCGCACTCAAGGAGCCTCAACAGAAGCTTTGCGCTTGATAAGTTGCGATTCTGGTTCCCGCACGAACAGCTTGAAGACGACTTCTACTTTATGGGCGTTGCGAAATGACTTACGCTCCAAATTTCCCAGTAAACGACTTGCACATGTACACGGTGGTAACAGTTATTTGCCAGAAAAGATGGCAGCATTTTTACTCTCCCCCGTGCAGACTCACAAAGTGGTACAAGCTATCCATTCCAATAATGTAGGAGTGGAAGTTCGCTGCGAAGATGGTTCTAAGTATCAAGCTGATTATGCAGTCGTCACTTTACCCTTTTCGGTATTACGAAGGGTAAACATAACTCCTCCCCTGCAAGGGTTACAGGCAGAGGCAGTACAGGAATTGCCCTACACTGCTGTCACGCAGATTTGCCTGAAGATTCGCACTCCCTTTTGGGAGAATGACGGCTACCCACCAAAGATGTGGACAGATTCGTTACTTGAGAGTATATTGCCAATTCGAGACGCTTCCGGACGAATACAAAGCTTGGTTTGCTGGGCAACTGGAACAAGAGCAAAAAAGTTGGATGCGCTGAATTTAGAAGCAGTAAAGAAATTAGTCATCTCAGAATTGAGTCGAATTCGCCCTGCGACGACGGGGAATGTGGAGATAGAGCGTGTTGTTTCCTGGGGAAACGATCCGTTTTCCCAAGGTGCTTATTCCTACTTTGCTCCC
This sequence comes from Rhizonema sp. NSF051, assembly GCA_029379265.1. Lineage (GTDB taxonomy): Bacteria > Cyanobacteriota > Cyanobacteriia > Cyanobacteriales > Nostocaceae > Rhizonema. The sequence continues at coordinate 3,234 of JAQYWN010000080.1, read as the reverse complement.
GGACAAATCCGCCGCTTTCAACACCAGATGGCGAAACCTTGGCAGCGGATTCACTTTGCTGGGGAACATACGGCGATCGCAACTCCAGGTATGGAATCAGCTTTGGAATCAGCCGAACGAGTGACTCAAGAAATTTTGGAGCGTATTGGTGATCGCCCTGCTTTGAAAAACCGTTTGGTTTACTGACGTACTCAAAGCTTTTTCCTTATCAAACTAGCATTCGAGGAAAATTTAAAATTTTTCTACTTGTTTGTGAGGAATGGACAAATTCAAAGCTGTCTTTGTACATACTGTCGTAGGTTTAGCTGCAAAGCTCCTTCTGCCCTCTGCCTTCTCAAATAAATTAGTACTTGACATTCTTAGCAAGTATGTTTAACTTATTAGATAATTAACCAAGTGGTTTAATACAGATGTCTGCCGAGCCATTGAGCGTTACCTTTGCCGCCCTTGCCGATCCTACCCGGCGTGCTATCCTGGCTCACCTGAAGAACGGTGAAGCATCGGTGACTGAGTTAGCCCAACCGTTTGGGATGAGTCTTCCTGCAATCTCCAAGCATCTCAAGGTACTTGAACGGGCTGGATTGATCACGCGGAGTCGAGAGGCTCAGTGGCGACCCTGCCGACTCAACGCCCAATCGCTCAAAGACATTGATGACTGGCTAGAACAATATCGCCAATTTTGGGAGGAAAGCCTGGTCAAACTAGATGATTATCTGCACAAAATACAAACACAGGAGAAAGACAATGAGTAACAAAAATAATTCCACTGATGCTCAAGATGATCGCGAGATCGTTATCACTCGCATCTTCAATGCGCCTCGCGAACTGGTGTTCAAGGTGTGGACCGAGGAGAAACACATAGAGCAGTGGTGGGGTCCGAAAGGTTTTACGACCACAGTGAGCGAGATGGACTTTCGACCGGGTGGCACTTGGCGATTTGTCATGCACGGACCCGATGGTACTGAGTATCCGGTCAGCGGTGTTTTTCGTGAAATCGTACCACCAGAGCGGATTGTCACAAGTGATCAATTTGATGAGGGCTTTGAGGCGCTCGTAAAAGCAGACGTACCGCGTGGAATTACTGTGGTGACTACACTTTTCGAGGACTTAGGCGACAAGACCCGCCTCACCCTTCGGATTCTGCACGCCACTGCGGAAGATCGCCGTAAGCATGAAGAGATGGGAGTCATCGGGGGATGGAACTCAAGCTTTGAATGCCTGGATGAATATTTGGTAAAAGTCGTTGAGAAGAGTGCCTCAAAATCATAATTAGTCTATTTTATACTTAGGCACGGCAGTTTTACCCAAAGGGCTGCCCATACAAGTGCCAGCACTCTTTGTTGAGATTTTCAGATTTCTCTTGATACATCAGATGATTCAGTGGGTGGAGACTGCTATCGCCCTAATATTCAATTGCTCCTGACATTTTCAGGGTGGCTGTTTGCACAGCTGTCAACCCGGTCACACCTAGAATATTCATTCCATCATAGAGACAATCAACTAAACATCGACACGATCGCAGATGTTGCATCAGTTTGGAGAGCTTTTCATCAAGCGTGGTTGGAAGGATGGAATCTTCCCCATAGAGCGGCATGAGAAACTTCAGCAGGCTCGACAGGAGTTCATCCAACTACAGATTGGCGATTTGGAACTGAAGACTTCTGTTTTTTCTTCATTTTAGTTCCTCTATTCTCAAGTATTATCAAAGTTGAGAGTGTGCCTTGACCCAGGTTGACGGAATTATACAATCTTCGCGCACGGGATAACATCTAAACGCTTCACCAATGCCATCGCCGTCACAACTCAGAAGCACGCTTTTGTACGGGAGAAAATGCACCATTGAGGAAACGGTCTTAACCGCACAGTTAATGTCTCTATTCTACACAAATCTGCAACAACGGCATATGGACAAAGCACAAGCCTTGCTTTAAGCAATGTTGACTACAATGAAAACTCATCCCAGCCCTAGAGATTGGGCAGCTTTTCCCCTGATTGGGGAATCTGATTAGGAAATGGTCGATATCTTTAACTGCAATTTCATGGTGCTAGATGACGACCAAGAAGTTGTTCTTCTACTCGAATGGACTACAATAGCTCCCCACTTTTCAAACATCCTCTTAACGAGCTTTTCTACTTGCTAACATCTCAAACAACTTAGCAACTTTATCTAAATCCTTGTCTCCTGGTTTAACTTCCACACCACTGGATAAATCAATGCCATTCGGGTGAACTTGGCTCAGGGCTTCTACAATATTATCAGGAGTTAAACCCCCAGCTAATAACCAAGGGCAACTAGGGCTAAATTGCTGTACCATATTCCAGTCTAAAGTTTTGCCTGTACCACCGAGTTGCTGTGGATGGTAGGCATCAAGCAGCAATGTATCCACGCAGACATCATAAGTTATGGCTTGATCAATATCTTCAACGCTGCGGATTCTCAAAGCTTTAATAATTTCTACGTTACGTAGAGATTGGCGCAGTTGTACAGCAAACTCAGGGGATTCATCTCCATGGAGTTGAACTCCAGTTAATCCAGAGTCTTCAACTATCTGAGAAATTTCCTCAATGCTACTGTTGGCAAAGACGCCAATTTTATCAATATTCTCTGGTAGTTGTTCTACCACTGCCCGAATTTGCTCTGCTTTAACGTAACGAGGAGAGGCAGAAACACAAATAAACCCTAAGGCTGTGGCACCAAGCGAGGCGATCGCCTTCCCCTGTTCTGGTTGAGTAATTCCGCAAATCTTAATTCTCATGAAATTTTGAGACATTTGTATCAATATTAACTCAAATTCTCAATTATTGAAACAATTTTCAGCGATAATTTTGTCATTGCTTATATTTTCAAATGAGGAGAAAACTTGATGTCATCCATCTTACTAGCAGTCGCCACCACTGTTCCCGCAACACCAGAATGGACTCCTACTGTGGGATTTATCATCAGCCTTAGCTGTTTAGTCATTCTTTTACTGACTTTCAAGATTGAGAAACCCTTAGTTGGTCCTAGAGTACCTGGACTCCCCATCAGTGTTCCAGCATTTATCGCGGCAATGTGTTTCGGTCATGTTCTCGGCGTTGCTATTGTTTTAGGACTAACGAATATCGGTAGTATTTAGGCGAAGAGGGAATGAGCAACTCCAACGGCTATGGTGAGAGTTGCTCATTAATGTACCAAATAAAGTATGATATCATGTCCGGTAGTACAGCCATAATACAAGAACCCCACCCCCAACC
>JAQYWN010000787.1 GCA_029379265.1 Rhizonema sp. NSF051 | reverse complement strand
ATATATAGGTTTTATATATAGGTTTTAGCACTGTTGATGGTTTATATTACCGAGGGAGTGGCGAAAAAAGTTATGATGTAGTAGTACAGGAGGATGCGCTACATAACAGAGTCCTGATAAATAAACCCTCTTGTACCATGAATGACTGGTGTTGCCGTCAGATGTGGGTAGAGCGAAGTTGGAGGAGCGATCACGCACATCGTTTACGTTTGTCATTTTCATTCTCATCGCTAACGTTTAAGCTTAAACTGGAAACTTCACCTCTAGCAATACCTCTAGCCTTAAAGTAAGCAATTATGTCTAAGGTTCTTGTCTCCGATCCAATTGACCAAGTTGGGATTGATATCCTCTCCCAAGTTGCCGCAGTTGATGTTAAAACTAATTTAAAACCAGAACAACTGGTGGAAATCATTGGTGATTATGACGCACTGATGATTCGTTCCGGCACCCGCGTTACCCAAGAAATTATTGAAGCTGCTACCAAGTTAAAAATTATTGGTCGTGCTGGTGTGGGTGTAGATAATGTTGATGTTCCTGCTGCCACACGAAAGGGGATTGTAGTCGTCAACTCTCCCGAAGGAAACACTATTGCCGCTGCAGAACATGCACTTGCCATGATGTTGGCTTTGTCTCGCCACATTCCAGATGCTAACGCTTCAGTTAAACGCGGTGAATGGGATCGCAAAACTTTTGTCGGTACAGAGGTTTACAAAAAAACTCTGGGGATCGTGGGTTTAGGAAAAATTGGCTCTCATGTTGCCAATGTTGCCAGAGCAATGGGAATGAAACTGCTGGCTTATGATCCTTTTATTTCCACAGAAAGGGCAGAACAGCTTGGCTGTCAGTTAGTAGAGATGGATTTGCTGATGCAGCAATCCGATTACATTACGCTCCACATACCCAAAACTCCAGAAACGACTCACCTCATCAATGCTCAAATGCTAGCAAAGATGAAACCTACCACCCGTATTATCAACTGCGCTCGTGGTGGGATCGTTGACGAAGAAGCTTTGGCAGCAGCTCTCAAAGAGGGTACAATCACTGGTGCCGCACTGGATGTTTACGAGTCAGAACCACTTGCAGATTCTCCCTTGAAGTCACTGGCAAAAGAAATTATCCTGACTCCTCATTTGGGAGCATCGACAGCCGAAGCTCAAGTCAATGTGGCGATTGATGTTGCTGAACAAATTCGAGATGTGCTATTGGGATTACCAGCACGTTCAGCAGTCAATATTCCCGGACTCAGTCCCGATGTTTTGGAAGAACTCAAACCGTATATGCAGCTTGCCGAAACCTTGGGTAACTTGGTGGGACAGTTAGCTGGCGGACGAGTGGAATTATTGAACGTCCGATTGCAAGGCGAACTGGCAACAAACAAGAGTCAGCCTTTGGTGGTAGCAGCTTTGAAAGGCTTGCTTTACCAAGCTCTGCGGGAACGGGTAAACTACGTTAATGCCAGTATAGAGGCAAAAGAGCGTGGTATTCGTGTAATTGAAACACGGGATGCTTCAGTTCGGGACTACACAGGCTCGCTGCATTTGGAAGCCACGGGTTCTTTGGGTACTCATTCTGTTATGGGTGCTTTGTTGGGTGACGGAGAAATTCACTTAACTAACATTGATGGTTTTCCAATTAACGTTCCCCCCAGCAAGCACATGCTGTTCACCCTGCACCGAGATATGCCGGGAATCATTGGTAAACTTGGTTCTCTCCTCGGTAGTTTTAATGTCAATATTGCTAGTATGCAGGTAGGTCGTAAAATCGTCCGTGGTGATGCAGTCATGGCTCTCAGTATAGATGACCCATTACCTGATGGCATTTTAGATGAGATTGTTAAAGTATCGGGAATTCGTGACGCTTATACAGTAACTTTATGAGTAATGAGTGATGAGTTATGAGTTGTGAGTTATGAGAATGAAGTTGGAGAGAATATGAGTTGAAATTTGGAATGTTTCTTTCCTCACTTTTTTCAGACTCAGCACTTCATTCTTATTCCTCATTCCTCATTCCTCATTACTCATTACTCATCACTCATTACTCATCACTCAATTGTGGCAAACACCTGGTGGGAACTACAGATACTCTGTGAACCAGATCTAGAAGATTCTATCTTTTGGAGATTGGATACTTTTGGCTGTCGTGGAACAGCTAGTGAAAGAAAAGATAATAACTGCTTAGTTAAAAGCTACTTACCGCAATTCCAAGCACATATCCTGGATTTAGCGGCACTCTCGCTGTGGCTGCGTCAGGATGCTCTCTGTATTGAACTGCCTGTGCCTGTTATGCAATGGCAATTGATTGATGAGCAAGATTGGGCGACAGGTTGGAAACAATACTGGAAACCTCAGGAGATTGGCGATCGCTTCTTGATCAATCCTGCTTGGTTACCAATACCAGATTCTAACCGCCTCATTATTCGCATGGATCCAGGTGTAGCATTTGGTACAGGAGAACATGCGACAACCCAATTGTGCTTGGAATCTCTAGAAATGCGCTTGGGTGGAGGAAGCACATCCTTTTTTGGGAAGAATAAAGAAATAGAAGATGTGGTAATTGCTGATATTGGTTGTGGTTCAGGGATACTTTCAATTGGGGCTTTGTTACTGGGTGCAAAGCAAGTCTATGCAGTTGATACTGATCCCTTAGCAGTGAAATCAACTGTAGAAAACTGCTCCCTCAACAGCATTGATCCACAACGCTTGATAGTGGCGGAAGGGAGTTTAGACGTTTTGACGAAACTAGTTCAACAAGTTGATGGAATTGTCTGCAATATTTTGGCGGAAGTGATTATCGACTTAGTTCCGGAAATGAGTGCGATCGCTCTTCCCACAACTTGGGCTATTTTTAGTGGCATTCTACTCGAGCAATCCAATGCCGTTGCTGAGACTTTAGAAAAACATGGCTGGGTGGTTGCTACCCTCTGGCGGCGTAAAGAATGGTGTTGTTTGAATGTGCGGCGTTCTTAAGTAACATTGTTGTTTCTATACTAGAAAACTCTACTGGGTGAGGCTCCTTGAGATAAGGATGGCTGCGATATTAGCCAGTTTCTCAGCGATCGCCCGAGGGGACAGGATGAAGTCTACATCACCTGTAGCAGCAGCTGTGTTCGGCATCTCAGTGAATTTTGCCGTTGCTTCAGACTGAGCAAAGGTAATCCCGCCTGCCGCCTTGATTGCTTTTAGTCCCTGTGCACCGTCTCCATTCGCTCCCGACAGAACGACTCCAATCGTTTTGCTTCCCAGATCCAGCGCCGATGAACGAAAGAAAGCATCGACTGACATATACTTGCCATTGCTCTTCTCGCGGGGCGAGAGTCTAAGCATGCCTTGGGCAAGGATCATCTGCGTGTTTGGCGGAATGACGTAAACGTGGTTAGGTTCCACCGACATGCCATCAAGTACCTCAGTGACTGGCATCTCGGTTATCCTGGCAAGAAGTCCGACCAACAGGCTCTTATTTCCGGGGGCCAAATGCTGAATCACCACAAATCCCATGCCAGTATTAGTCGGTAGATGCCTAAGCAACTCCGTGAATGCCGCCAATCCACCTGCAGAAGCTCCAATCCCGACTATCGGAAATAATTCTTGATTTGTTTGCTGCTGCTCCTCAGATGCTTCTTCCTTAGCAGTAAATCTAAGTTGATCAGACTGAGTGTCATTCATTTTTTAGCCAAGTCTCTAAGCTAAGAGAGCGCCATAAGCATTTCTTATCTGCATGATTATAACTCATTATTCGGGTTCGCTTTACAAAAGAAGGGAGCAGGGGGCAGAGAGCAGGGAGTAGGGAATAAAAAAATGAGCGTTGTGGTGAATCCAGCGCGCATGAGGCGTTTTCCCGCCGTAGCGACTGGTGTTAGCGCAGCGTTAGCGACGCAGGAGCGTCACCCGGAGGGAGCCAGTGCGTTGCGGAGCCAGTGCTGTTCGCGGAGCGTCTCCCCTTGGGAGAAGACG
>JAQYWN010000786.1 GCA_029379265.1 Rhizonema sp. NSF051 | reverse complement strand
AAATTACAATAAAATTTGAGGTCATACATTAATGATAGAACATATAGCAGATTTCAACTGAGTGAGGTACATTCGTAAAGGAGAATGGCTGTTCGCCCTTACAATGTAGTGTACTGCGTTAGCGGTAGCGAGCGCGACGTTCGTAGCGTCACAAGGGAGAAAACAATACCCAATCCTCCAACAGCAGCCAGTCCCACATCCAGATGACGAACACCCTGCAACACAATCAATCTGCGCGATCCGGCGACGTTTTTCTCGCTATACGTATTTGGGAATATCTTTTAACTCAGTCTGGCAACGGGAGGCAGGAGACATGAGAGGTAAGAATGATATGCGATCATGGGAACTAGATATTACAGGCTTTTTTGCTTGACGTGTGCAATTTATTCTGTTCACCTTTTCAGTTTGCAATAAAGCGTCTAAATAAACTTGCTCAAACAAAACTCGTTGGGCATGGCTGCCACCTATTTCATGTAAATGAGGCAAAACAGGTTTTAGGAGAGCGATCGCTGTCAACCAGTCACCTTTAGCGTGAGCAATCATCCCTTTCGCTGCGGGAATTGCTACATGTGACCATTTCCAACGAAGAAAGGGATTGACAGTTTCACTATGTTTGTGCATACTCAACTGCATCTGTTGCAGCCAATCGCTGCGTCCCCCTTTAGCTAAGGCGTAGAGATAGTGCAAGTCTTGAAAGGCTAGTGCGTGTTCGTGTAGACGAGGGAGAAGATGAGAACTCAACTCAAGCCAACGGTTGCCGACATCATACCCTTGCAATTCCAGGCGTAATAATAGTGCGATCGCACCTACTTGATCTTTGGGAGATTCCTTTTGGGCACGACCCCAAAGGCGGGTATCATAAAGCGTCAACACATGCAGTTCATCGTCTCTTTCCAGGTAATACAATGCGATGTGCCACCAATTGTGCGTGTACAGCATGGAGTTACAGTTTTCCCAGGTATCAGCAAGACTCTCCATCCAAGCAATACCCTCATTTACTCGTTTCTGAGTTTCCATGACATGAGCCACAGCATGATGTGCCCAAGGATCGGAGCGATTCATCTCAGTTGCCATACGGCCAACTGCTTCTGCTTGTTTGAGGCGACGGCACTGTTCTAAACCAAATGCTACCATGCCGTACAGGTAATGATTTTCTCGATTGGCGCTTAGAACTTTTTCCGCAATTTTTAGCAACTTCTCTTTTTCACCCAAGTAAAAGTAATGATACTGCCCCTGTTGAACGGAAATTAGGTCACGCGGAAAGTTTTGGACGATTTCTTCGTGTAGTGCGATCGCTCTGTCAATCTCTCCCTTTGCCCAAGCTGCAATTCCCTGAACATACAACTGCTCTCGCTGGGTGATAATTCCTAAATGCTGTTGCGCTACTTGTAGGTGAGGCGTGGCTTTTTTCCAATCTGTCGCGTTTTCCTGCGAGAGGAAATGGGCAGCAGCATAAGCATGAAGCATTGCACAGGTTGGATCTGCCGCAATCCCTTCTTGAATGACAGTAAGGGCATCTTTACCGTAACCGAGGGCTTGCTCTGTAAAGCGGTTGATGGCGGCGATCGCCTCACTTGAGTCTGTTGTTACTTCCAGTCCAAGATCATCTTCTAGCATTGTGAATTCCACGTATCAAGATTGATTGCAGTTAGCAGTTCAGGTCAAATTAACCTAGTAACTTTTCAAGTCTACTCCTTAATTACACTAAGTCAATAGAGTAACCGTATTTGTTTTTCGGAGTCTGTCATATCGATTGATTCGTCCTTAAGCTCTACTGTGTCACAAGGTAGATACCTTTTCAGATCCCGGTATTACCCTCTTTTAACAAGGCTTTCAAGGGAAAGGATTTAAAAATAAGGCAGCAATCCCCACATGTGCTCTCCGATAGAATAGTCTTGCTTGCCCAAAACGATGCCAGCATGAGGCTTGTTCTCAGTCAGCCTAGTGGTATGGAGCGATAGAAATCTCTGACGTTAAAGCTGTAAATGATTTAACAACTGGTTTTTGCGAAATAGCCTTAACTTGCCGCAGTTGTTCAAAGCGAACGTGATATTACGTGAAAATTGCTGTAAAGAGTTCCCTAACTTTCCTTAACTTATCCTCATCGACGCAGATGTTGTTAACCCATAAAGTAAAGGAGTCCTGAAGAACGGATGGGCTTCAAGCTTTCCAATCAAACGGATGTCAACAAACTCAAAATCAAACCAAAAACACGGATAAAACCATGAAAAAACTACTTAGTCTTTTACTCATCGCGACAATTCCTGCTGTTGTCGTCAACCCAGCATTAGCCGCAGCCCCACAAACTATCACTCCTGGAGCTACTGCTAAGTTCCCAACAAATGCTTTCGCTGGTAAAACAAGACTGTGTGCCCAAACAAATGATGGTCATACTGGTACAATCGATTTGAAGGTGGGAGCTGGACAAGAAAGTGTGCAAGTCGGTCCACAGCAAAACTGTATTACCAGAAAATGGGGCGGGCTTCCACTCTTCGTCACTAATGGCGGAGGTAGCCAATCTATTACTGTATTTACTTCCTGATGATATAGATGAGAACTGAATTGGAATTCAGCTTTAGGTTCTCATAAACATACCTTCAAGTAAGCGAGAAAATTATGTTTAAATTCAACAAAAAACTAATTGCTTTAGCACTTGTTACAGCAACTTCTATTGCCGGAACTACACTGACTGTGACAAGGGCATCATCAACCGAATCTAATGGATGTACGAATACAGTAAAAACTGTTGAATTGCAAGACGCGCATCAACATTCGGTGTTCTGTAGTGATAAAAATATCTCAAATGTGGGGAGATTTGGCAAAACCGCCACATCTGTTGGTGTCCAAAGTGGAACCTGGAAGTTTTGGTCAAAGCCAAATTTCCAAGGTGATTCTGTTACTGTATCTAGTGACACGTTTATGAGACTGGGAAAGTTGAGTAACGAGGTTTCATCTTTCAAACGTATTTCACCCTAATTATAGCATTTCTCGTTTGAGGGTAATAGACTTTAGGGACGAAAGGCTATTCACCCCCTCAACTCGCGCTATTTAATCCAATTGAGAAGCCGGATAAATTGTTCGGGATATAACGCGAGAATGAAGATATGCAGGCAATTTTATTGGATGATTTAGCCTGTATATAACCATCACCCGCTGATTTGTGAGAATTGCAAAAATCAGCTCCCCGACTTCTTGAAGAAGTCGGGGATCTAAGACTTCACGAATGCTTCAGGATTGCTATATAAGTCATGCTAAAGTAAAAGACAGTGACGCTTTTAGAGGAGATACGCGCTTTGGCAAAATTAAAAATTAAGCAAGGCGATCGCTATGACTATAACTACTTACAAATAGACAGTTAACTGTTATGACCAAGTAGTTGAGGTGGGAGTTTTTGACGATCTGTGTCTCGAACTGCTGAACGGAGAACTCATCGAAACGTCAAGAGAAGAGATTGCCCATGCTTCTTTAAGTAGTGATGTCGGAGACTATTTGCGCGAGATTCGGAGCCTGCCAACATTTTGGACATTGGTATTACAATATCCCCTGACTTTTAAAATATCTTCTTAATTTTTTGTTGAGAAACCCCGTTTCTCTCTTCTTGTTGAGAATGCAGCAAAATATCAGTTAAGATTAATAGTTACTGACAAATGGTTGTAAGTCAGTACTGAGAGATAGTAAATTATGCAAATTTGTCTAGTTACAGGTGGTAACTCTGGTGTAGGTTTAATGACTGCTGTCGGTTTAGCAAAATTAGGCAATCATGTATTTATTGCCTGTCGAGCAGCAAATAAAGCCGCAAAAGCTATAGACTACATCCGCCAAACTACCGGAAATCAAAATGTTGAGTTTTTACCCCTTGATCTAGCTTCTTTAGATTCAGTTCGTACCTGTGTCCGCCTATTTAATGACAAGAATTTACCATTACATATATTAGTCAATAATGCAGGGATATTTAAC
>JAQYWN010000785.1 GCA_029379265.1 Rhizonema sp. NSF051 | reverse complement strand
ATATATAGTAAGTATTCAGTTGTTAGCTACTTACTAGCATAATATTTTTAGCTGATTAAAGCCGGGACACGCAAATCACTCTTTGTTTCAGGCATTAGTCTTAACTTCAGTACATATTTAATGAGCCGCAATAGACTTGGCAGTGCGTAGGTGAAACAGTCCGTTTAGGAGTGTTTCTCGCTCCCAGTTAAGGACTGAAAGGGTTTCCCGGCAGTCCCGCACCAGAAGCGTAAAGGACTTACTTGTTACTACTGAGCATAAAAAGCACTCAATTTAGCAGTAATTATACATTTGTTTTGGCAGCGCTAATGGTCAAACGCTACTGAAGTTTTAAAAATTTATCCAATGCTATTATCATGTTAGGGGGCCAACGACGAATATTTTTTACCCAGTTGAGATCTTTATAGCGTCCATCCAGTCCAACTACTGACACCCAATTACTTTCCGCTTCGCCTTTTTGTCCTTGTACCCAATAAGCAGCACTAAGGGCGGCACGCATATCGGCAAAATTAGGATATTTGCGGACAATATTTCGCATTTGGCGAATGGCTTCTTCTTGTTGACCAATTTGATAAAGAGCAAGAGCATAGTTGGCACGGGCAAAAGCAAAATTAGGGGCACTGTCTGCTGATTTTTTGTAGTCAGCGATCGCCTCATCCCATTTACCCAAGCCTGCTTTGGCATTTCCTCGATTGTTGTATCCCATTGCATCTGTGGGATCGAGGAGGAGGACATGATTGTAATCTGCGATCGCCTCATCCCATCTTCCCAAACCTTCTAACGCTGTACCACGATTTAAGTAAGGGTCAGTGACATCTGGCGCAAGTTCTACCGCTTTGTTATAATCTGCCAACGCTTCAAGCAACTTGTTTTGGCTGACTCTGGAATTACCTCGGTTACTCCAAACTGCGGCATTATCGGGAAATTGCTCAAGAATTTGCGTCCAGTAACGTTCTGCTGTGGCAAAATCACCTTTGTTTGTCGCCGCAAACGCTTTATTCCCCAACTCATCCCGTTTTTGTAATTGCTCTATACTCGTACTGGAAGATTGGACTGCCATCACGACTTCGCTATGCCCAAACACAAGCAACAGGCTTAAAAGAATAATAATTAATTTAATCATTGTGTTTTTCTATGGTTCGTTCATTCCAGCTTTGCATAGTGGACTGATAATATTCTCAGGCAAAGACGCAAAATTTGACGTCTCTACATAATTATTTGCCCTTTTGCGCTTCTGTTCACTATCTCACGGTAACGAGGTCACAAAGTGAAAACTGAATTACAAAAAGAAAGGCAGGGGGAAAACTCTTTTCTTCGTCATGATTGATGATAGTCGTCCCATACCCGTTACGATACATCTGTACTCTTGAGGCAGGGTTTAAGGCAACAAAGACAACTGTTCATTGGGGGGTTTAAAACCTAAATGCTTGTAGGCAGCTGGTGTTGCGACTCTTCCACGAAAAGTTCGTTGTAAGTACCCAATCTGCATTAAATAAGGTTCGTATACTTCCTCGATTGTCTGGGTGTCTTCACCTGTTGCGGCAGCAATTGTTTCCAATCCCACCGGACCACCATTAAATTGTTCAATAATGACACTCAGCATCCGCCGATCTGTCCAATCCAAACCGCAGGGATCGACCTGAAATAGATGTAAAGCTTCTGCTGCTACAGTTTCATTAATCTCTCCCGATAATTTGACTTGCGCGTAATCACGTACACGTTTAAGTAATCTATTTGCTATACGTGGTGTTCCTCGCGAACGACGAGCAATTTCTGTGGCACCATCCTCAGTGATGAGTGTCTGAAGTAACTGAGCGGTTCTCAGTACAATTTGGTTCAGCTCATCGACTTCATAAAATCTTAATTTTTGGATTAAGCCAAAGCGATCGCGCAGTGGTGAGGTGAGTGCTCCCACACGGGTTGTTGCCCCAACTAAGGTAAACTTGGAGAGCGGCAAACTCCGAGTACGAGCGCTGGAACCTTTGCCTATGGTAATATCTAAGCGATAATCTTCCATTGCTGGATAGAGAATTTCTTCTGTCATCCGCGCTAAGCGATGAATTTCATCGATAAATAAAATATCTCCAGGTTTCAGATTCACTAGCAGTCCGACAATATCTCTGGGACGTTCTAGGGCAGGCGCACTGGTAATTTTGCAGTTGACTTCCATCTCAGCTGCTAAAATCATCGCCATTGTGGTTTTTCCCAATCCTGGAGGACCGTACAATAGTAGGTGATCTAGCACCTCACCCCTAGACTTAGCCGCTTTAATGGCAATGTCTAGCACATCTTTTAAGTCTTTTTGCCCTATGTAATCGGCAAATCGCTGGGGTCGAATACTCTCTTCCTGCTTTCCAAGTTCTTCCACATCGGCTTCAGGTTGCAAAAGATTGTCTTCTGCAGCGGCAGCTTTCACTGACTCCCGACTTTGCTTTGGTTCTCTGTTTGGTTCTTGAGGCTGTTTTTTCGAGGAGATAATCGCCATAATTTCGCTTTTACTATATAACTTTTTTTAGACAGAGGGGGAGAAAATTATTCTAAATCTTCCTTGTCTCCCTTGTCTTCCTTGTCCTCCGCTCCCCCATTCCCCTAATAAAGGATGAAAATTTTCGGTAGAAACTACACTCTCCAATCTAAAATTTAAATTTCGGGAGATGACGCAGGAGTGTAAAACTACTTATGCTAGCTAAAAGAATTCTACCGTGCCTCGACGTTAAGGCAGGAAGGGTTGTCAAAGGAGTTAACTTTGTGAATCTTCAGGATGCTGGCGATCCGGTGGAAATGGCAAAGGTTTACAACGACGCGGGTGCAGATGAGTTAGTGTTTCTAGATATTACAGCGACTCATGAAGACCGGAATACGATCATCGACGTTGTGTACCGCACCGCCGAACAGATTTTTATTCCCTTGACTGTGGGTGGAGGGATTCAATCCTTAGAAAATGTTAAAAATCTTTTACGAGCAGGAGCTGACAAGGTTAGTATTAATTCTACGGCGGTACGCGATCCTGATTTTATCAATCGGGCTAGCGATCGCTTTGGCAATCAATGCATAGTTGTTGCTATTGATGCTAAACGCAGACAAGATCCTCATAATTTAGGTTGGGATGTTTATGTGCGGGGTGGAAGAGAAAATACAGGTTTAGATGCTTTACTCTGGGCGCAAGAAGTTGAACAAAGAGGTGCAGGAGAATTGTTAATAACAAGTATGGATGCGGATGGAACTAAAGCTGGTTATGACTTGGATTTAACAAGCGCGATCGCACTCACTGCCAGCATTCCAGTCATTGCCTCTGGTGGTGCTGGCAACTGCGAACACATTCACTCCGCCTTAACAAAAGGTCATGCTGAAGCAGCTTTACTGGCATCGCTTTTGCACTACGGGGAGTTAAGCATAGTGGAAATTAAAAATTATTTACGCGATCAAGACTGTCCCGTCCGAATGTATTCCCATGTGCAATCAGGTGAGTAGGAAATCAGGATTTTACATACAGAATTCTGATTAGAATTCATAATTGTTTGGTTTGCTTATCCTTATCCAAACAAATAAGCGAGTAGTTCAGCACAACTTTCTGAAAACAGTGTTAATATTGGTTAACATGAATTAAAAAATATTAAAAAATATGTTGATTCCTATTTTAGTTTTTGATGTAGCGCTCGTGGCATGGTCGTTACACCTGATAGAAAAAGCCGTCCAAAGTAAGGAATTTTCTCTGTTGTTAGCTGGTACACTAGTTGCAGTTGCGGCGGCAGCGATGCTAGTCGTTTACTTTCTTATGGGTCACTGCATGAGCTATTTGTTGCAAATGTCATAACTGTGAGTAGTTGATTGTTAATTGTTAATTATAAGTAAAACTACTTATAAAATCATATTGACAAATAGTCATTCCGTCAGGCATAATAGGGAATGCACTGCGCGGGGTTATAGCTCAGTTGGTAGAGCACCTCAATGGCATTGAGG
>JAQYWN010000784.1 GCA_029379265.1 Rhizonema sp. NSF051 | reverse complement strand
ATATATTTACTAACAGTTACTTAGATACTTATCCTAAAAATATAGGATTTATAAAGGGAGGTATTAATTTTTGGTCTGTGACTTTTTACGTCAGTTCTCCCCTAAAACAACAAAAATGGTCGATACATTGATTGCGATCGCACTTGATTTGTTCAATCCTAAACATTTAAGAAACTGGTTTGCACACTGCTGCTACTGTACCTCATAAACCTGCAATCTGCTGTATGTATATTGATATAATAGCACTGGTGTTCTATAATCGAGGGATGAATTGAGATTCTTTACTGTGTATTGTCTATACTGGAAATCTACTATGATTAGAAAAAATGGTAAGCGATCCCGGTAAACAAATTCACATTTAGTAAACCAACAAGCTTTGCGATACCTTGATGCCACGGCTTAAGCCGTACCATTCTGGGAATCAGAGTTAGGTCGTTTAATAATTTTTATAATCAGCAGTTATTATTTTTTGAAAGATCTCGGTGAAATTCAGCGGCAAGTTATCTTAGATTATCTCATAAAAAGAAAAATTGGCTATTTTCAAAAAGTACGAATGTTGGGCAGTGCAAAAACTTTATTTAATATAGATGTAATAAATAAGTGGGGCAAAAAGTCAGCGTCAACTCTCGGCAAACACCGCGAGTAAAAAGCTCGCAGTGTTTGCTGTGTGAGAGACTATTTAATAATGATTGCCAGATTTGCGATGGTGGACAGCAGTAACGCCATCAGCTTCGAGTAATTTACCGTTGTCAACTGTCGCATACACAACCCAGTGGTCGCCACATTCCATGCGTTTGTTGACAGAACACTCAAGATATGCTAGTGCATCACTAAGGACGATGCAACCGTTATCCGCAATGACTGTAGGAAAACTTGCAAAGCGATCTTCACCAGGGAGAAAAGACTTACGGAAGTGCCTTGTGTAGTCTTGATAATTACTTTCAGATAGAACATTCAGCGCAAACTTACCACCAGGATACATCAGCGATTCAATCGCTCGGTCTTTGGCGATCGCCACCGTCAAACCTGGTGGGTTAAAGGTGGCTTGAGAAACCCAAGCACCTAACATCCCTGTCGAGACTTCTCCAAGCTTAGCTGTCAGTACACAAACAGATCCCACAATTCGACCAACGGCTTGTTCAACGGGGGTAGCGGCTGTTTGTGGCACACGCAGTTTTTTCGCTTTTTTCAAGGCTTGGGCAAAGTCGGTACCCGTTTCTTCACACTGCTTGAGAACGACATCTGTGGGTTTAAAATTGACGCGCAAAGTCTCAAACCCAAACCGATATCCGGAATCCCGTAGTTTGTTTTCCACTAAGTCAATCGCTTCTCCACTCCAGCCGTAGGAACCAAAGACTCCAGCAACTTTGTTTTTATCACTACTGGATAGCACAATTCCTAAAGCAGTATGAATGGGAGTGGGTGCATTAGCACCAATGGTGGGAGTGCCGATGATAAAACCTTCAGACTTTTCGACAGCAGCACGGATTTCTTCAGGTTGTGCAAATTCACAGTTGATGGATTCTACAGCCACTCCTCCTTTGGTCAAACCAAGGGCGATCGCTTGAGCTAGAGTTGCCGTATTACCATATGCCGACGCATAAAGCAAGGCAACGGTTATATCTCGTTCGGTTTGAGCACGACTCCAGTCTTCATAAGCTTTGGTAAGTTCGATTAAGCCATAGCGTACTAAAGGGCCGTGACCAGTGGCGTACATTCTTACAGGCAGTTCCGAAAGTTTTTCTAAAGCTGCTTTGACGTGATTTGCTTGCGGAGCCATGAGACAGTCGAAGTAGTACCTCTGGTCTTCTTTAAAGGTGTCCCAGTCTCCATCAAAAACTTCATCGCCACAGATATTCGCTCCAAATAGTTTATCTGTGTAAAGAATTTGGGTTTGCTGGTCATAGGTACAAAGTCCTGAAGGCCAGCGCGGACTGGGAACGGGGATAAACTTCAGCACATGCCCCTGACCTAAATCCAGAGTTTCTTTTCCCCGCATTGTCATGATTTTTAGATCGTGTTCAGGGAAAGCAGTACGCAAATTAGCAGCACTGGGAAGAGAACAAACAAAGGTAATCTGGGGTGCAAGATCTAAAAAAGCTTTGAGGGTTGCTAATCGGCTAGGACTATAATGACCTAAGACAACATAATCCAACCGTTTCCAGTCCAGACACTTCTGCAATGCATCTGGATATATGTGAGTAAAGGTTTCAGGAGGTGGGTCGATAATTGCAATTTTATCGCCTTCTATTAAATAGGAATTGATAGTTGTACCCCTAGCCAGTGCGTATTCAATTTCAAACCGCAGCCGTGTCCAACTACGCGCTCTTAGTACTGTAGTGTTTGTAGCGATTGGTAAAACTTGTACGTCGCGAGGATTGGGATTGCTCATAGTGTTGGGTGAAGGGATTGATATGATAGCTTGAGAAATAGCTAATAGCTATTAGCTATTAGCCGTCTTAATGTGCACTTCTTTAGTAGTAGTTGCCCACTTTACGATGGCGAACAGCAGTGACGCTATTGGGTTTGGAGACGCGACCATCTTGAACGGTGCAATATAAAATCCAGTGGTCGCTACATTCCATGCTGCTGACAACTTCGCATTCAAGATAAGCCAGAGCATCTGTCAGAATTGGGCAATCATTTTTTGCTGTTTGGGTTTTGATGCCCTCAAATCTGTCAGCACCGGGAAGCAAGCGCTTGAGAAAGTGCTTCTTCAGTTCTTGATAGTTTCCTTCTTCTAAAACGTTGAGGACAAAGCGATCGCCTTCTTGCATCAAGGAGTCAATGGCACGGTCTTTCGCAACCGCAACTGTAAATCCTAGTGGTTGTAAACTAGCTTGCGACACCCAGGAAGCAAGCATGGCACCATTGATATCATCTTTTTTGGTGGTGATGATGTACAGTCCGTTACTAATCCGACCCAACGCTTTCTCCATGTTGACGTCGAGGGACTTGATATGCTTGATATTGCGATCGCGGACGATCGATTGTCCCAAGTCTGTACCTGCTTCTTCAAGGAGTTGGTATGTTGCAGGTGTAGGGGTTTCTTTAATCCGAACTGCTGGAAATGCTTCCTTGACACCAAGGTCGATAAATCTTCTGCTGAGTGTATCGATTGGTTCATCATCTCCGCCAAAACACTCAAATATTCCGACTGATTGCTTATTCTTGGCGACAGCTAACAAGGAACTGATACCAGCTTGAGCTGCAGCGTTAGCACTGGGAGGCATGCCGATAATAATGCCAGCTGCTCTACCTGCTAGTTCTTGGATTTCGTGGATTTCGGCTGTTGTTAAATCTACGACTTCAACGCCTACCCCAGTTTTTTGAACTCCCTGAGCAACTGCATGGGCAAGGCGATCGCTATATCCGTAGTTAAAAACGTAAAACAAGGCGACAACTGTTTCTGCTTTCGTTTGTTTCTGACTCCAATTCTGATAACACTCTCGCAGAACATCAAGATTGTGGTGCAGGAGAGGACCATGACCGTTGGCGACGGTTGTGATTTTCCCAAGTTCGCCCATTTTTTTCATGGCGTTCAGCAAAGAACGGGCGTTGGGACCCATCAAGCAGTCGTAGTAAAATCTAAAGTCAGCTTCGATGGCCTCCATGTTGTCATCGAATGTACTATCGCTACAATAGTGCATTCCAAAGGCATCGCAAGTGTAGAGGGTTTGGGTTTTACGGTCAAAGCTGAATATTGTGTCCGGCCAGTGTAGGTTGGGCGCACTCACGAATTCCATTACGTGTCCCTGACCCAAATCCACGCGATCGCCGCTTTTCACAATCCGCTTAGAAAACGGGTCATGAGTTAAATTAACAGTGTCAACTAAATATGAATTTCATACCGATTAAGGCTCGAAGAAGTTAACGATCCGCATGTACCTTGAAAGAGTACTCTGTTAATAGATAAGTAGAACGAGGTGAAAAAACCAAAGTATGTAAAGATAAGTAAATACGTAT
>JAQYWN010000783.1 GCA_029379265.1 Rhizonema sp. NSF051 | reverse complement strand
TAGTTGTATAGCATAGCTATAAACATAGCAAAGCAAAAGAAGAAAAAATGTATGGTATTGTCGCGTGCTCCCAAAACACCAAAAATCTCTAACATGGTGCGTTACAACTCGCTGTCATCCATAGATTTTGTGTTTTTTCTAGTTTGTCTTTTAATTATAGCCGTGGTCAATGTAAATTCGGAGGAGCTGCTTAAAGGGTAAAGTTAACTGAGATCGTGTTGTTTGTAGCAACTTAAGTTAATTTGAACTTCAGCAACGGAGGTATAAACTCTGCGAAAAAGTATCTCAACCCTTTGAACAGGACTAATTTACCGACACAACCAAAACAAAGAAATGAAAATAGCTCAAGTAGCCCCCCTGTGGGAACGAGTTCCGCCTCCTACATATGGAGGAATTGAACTTGTGGTGAGCCTCTTGACCGATGAATTAGTACGTAGAGGTCATGAAGTCACCTTGTTCGCCTCAGGAGATTCACAAACTCTGGCTCACTTAGAAGCAGTTTCGTCTCGTGCATTACGCTTGGACCCAGATATTAAAGAGCATATGATGTACGAGCTGCTGGAAACGAGCCTGGTTTACCAAAGAGCAGCGGAATTCGATATCATTCACTCCCACACAGGAGTTTGGTCTTTACCCTTTGCTAATCTGGTGTCAACACCTACAGTACATACGCTGCATGGTAGGTTTACCAGAGACAATAGTAAAGTATTTAGCCAGCATCAAACGCAACCATACGTCAGTATCAGTAACGCACAGCGTCAACTAGAACTCAATTACCTGAGTACTGTTTACAACGGCATCCAACTGGAAACTTACCCCTTCGTCTCACAGCCAACGGAACCACCATATTTGGCATTCTTAGGACGCTTTTCAGAAGAAAAAGGACCACAACATGCGATCGCCATTGCCAAGCAAACTGGTTGGCGCTTGAAGATGGCAGGAAAGGTTGATGTTGTAGATACTAAGTTCTTTGAACTAGAGATTGCCCCTCATATTGATGGGAAGCAAATTGAATTCCTGGGTGAAGTGAACCACATAGAAAAATCTGAACTACTGGGTAATGCAGCCATCACTTTATTCCCCATCACTTGGTCAGAACCATTTGGTCTGGTTATGATTGAATCAATGGCGACTGGCACACCAGTGATTGGGATGAATTTAGGTTCCGTACCAGAGGTGATTGCCCACGGTAAGGCGGGTATAGTTTGCCAAAGCTATGAGGAAATGGCAGCAGCGATTCCACTCGCCTTGGAACTGAATCGTCAAACCTGCCGAGAACACGTAGAAAACAACTTTACCGTTACCCAAATGGTTGACGGGTATGAGGCAGTGTATGCAAAAATTATTCAAGACCGTTCCACTAAACTCTTATCGTTACCTCGATGGTTTAAAAGTCCCAAGTGGTCGATAAAAAAATCGTCCTAAACCGCCGGGTTTCAACATAATTAGACATTTCCAGAAATCACGTAAGGGCGTACTGTGTAGGGTACGGCTTTCCTCGCCCCTACCAATGGTGTGGTTCATTACCACTTCGTGGTTGCCCAAGGCGATGGGAGCGCACATCTGTTGCCTAAGGCCTCGCACATTCAAAATTAAGCGTTTTTTATGTTGGGTGCCATAACCATCAACTCTCTGCGTAAGCCGGGTACAGGTACATCATTATTTACAGTCTTTAAGCGTATGATGAGCAACTTCAGTGATGCCGACGGTTCTCACCGTGGTAGTGGGCGTCGGTATTGAAATTACGAAGCTGGTTTTGACTCCATAGGCAGCCCTTTGGATCAACCAGCTAAAATATTAAATTAAAAAGTAAAAAGAGAATCTCCACAAATGAATGCGCTCTTAATTTCAATTATGACGTTTTGAATATAAGCGCTACGCATCTCAAAACAAATATAAATTTTATTTTTCACAGGCGGAGTCGGGGGCTTTAAAGCGATTTTATTCCTCTTGCTTTTTACTTCATTAATTGTCAAATAGTAGTCATCTTGACATGAGCAAAAATAATTCAAACGATAAATGAATATTATAAGCGTTGCTATATTAATAAAAGTTTTTGTCAAGACTAACTAAAATGCGTTTGCCCTGGATCGCCAACTCATAGTCAGGTTTAATTTTGAGAGCTTGATCGTAGGAAGCGATCGCATCATCGTAGCGTTCTAATTGCCCCAGTGCAATGCTCCGGTGATACTACGCTTCATGTTTTGGAGAGCTTGGTCGTAGGAAGCGATCGCATCATCAAAAGACTGTTTACGTCAGCAAAATCGCATTTTTAAATGCAATCATTGCAGCTTTTAGTTCAGCCGAAATCTCTGAGTTAGCAACAATTCCGGCTACGTCCAAATTTTTGCCCAGGAGAGAAATGGTGAGGGAGGCTTCAGGCACAATTCGTCCTGCTATTGTGGTTACAATCTCGGTGAGAGAGGCTATTGCGTAAATGGCTCGTGGCGATGCGTTGAACAATGCAATTGGTTTCCCGATAAACTCTTCACCACTAACTAACCAATCCAGGGCATTCTTCAAAACGCCCGGTATACCATGCGCGTATTCTGGACTTGAAATGACCAAACCATCAGACCATTTCACTTGTGTTCGCAAATCTGTCACTGATGACGGTTGTGTTGGCTCAAGATCAGGGTTGAAATACGGCAAGTTACCGAGTCCACCATACAATTTCATCTCAACATTGGCAGGTGACAACGCGATCGCCGCGTGAAGTAGAGCAGTGTTGGATGAAATCTTATGAAGGCTCCCTGAGATGGCCAGGATTCGTATTGTTCGAGATTCGCTTTCCATGTCTATCTTTTAACTTGACTACGCTTTTTAATTTGCCTCTTAAACCATATAGATATTGCTATTGTACCACTGCTCGTAAGCTGTAACTCCCTGATTCTCCTGCTTCAAAAGTGTTTGCCAAGACATAGTAAATGCCGTTTTCTGGGAGGCTTACAGTTAATCTAGAATTAAAATTATTTGGAGAAACGTCGTCGTTTTCCGCCACGAGTTTCTCTTTACCAGGAAGAAGCAAGTACAAGTGAGAGTCGATCTGCGAACTTTTCATTTCAATAGTTATCTGCTGATTTGCTTTTCCTTCAAAGGTATAAAGATGAAAATAGCTGTTATTCGGTAAAGCGCGATCGCCCTTCTTGAAGGTTGCTTGAACAACTTGACCATTCAACGACAAGTTTTGAACTTGAAGATTACTGGGTTGTTGGCGTTGAGTGACTAAAGATGGTTTCCCTTGTTCGACTGCGACCAAAAAAGGCTTAACTTTGTCTGTGGGAATTGCCAAACTAATGCCAATAAATCTTTTAACTTCAGTGTCATTGATAATGGCACTATTTACACCGATAACTTCACCATGAGAGTTTAGCAGTGGTCCGCCAGAATTTCCAGGATTCACCGCAGCATTATGTTGGATTAAGCCAGATTTTTGGTCTATGCGGCTGACAACACCATTGGTGAAAGTATTTTGTAATTCTACACTCAGAGGAGTGCCAATAGCGTAAACCGATTGACCAACTCGCACTGAATCGGGTGCAGCTAAGCGAAGAGTAGGCAGATTTTTTGAAGACCGAATTTTCAGTGCTGCTAAATCTAAGCCATCAGATGCAAAACCGACCACATCAGCTAGGACTTGTTTTCCATTTGCAAGAATTACAGTAACCGTGGAAGGAGCGTCTTGGACAACATGAGCATTGGTCAAAACTAGACCATCTTGACTGATAATAAAACCACTACCATGTCCTGTAATAGTGGCGATCGCCACTACTGCCGGACTCGCTTGTTCGTACACCCGAATCCGGGTTTGTTCTTCAGAGTTTTCTGCTATGAGAATTTTTGATTGTCTTAGCTGAGTTTTCTCATAGGGCAAAAAACTTTCAGATTCAAAAGCGATCGTACTGACTTGGCAGGCAAGCGACGCAATAACTATACTTGCTAAAAATACTGATGTTCTTATTTGTAATAGCT
>JAQYWN010000782.1 GCA_029379265.1 Rhizonema sp. NSF051 | reverse complement strand
AACTAGCACATCTGTCATAGATCTATATTTTTACAAAAATAAAAATTGCTTCTTCAATTTTTCTCCAGCGAATGCAAAGTGTTACACCTTGCGGTTGTTTTGTATTTATATAAGGAAGCAGCATTGGTACAAAATCGTATGCAATCAATGTAATGCCTATGAATCAAGGATATTGACGCTGAATCCATGGCAGAACTTTTTGGTATTCAACAACTCAAAATAGAGATCGCCCCTCGTCCGCCTAATATCTTTCACCACACATTGCTTTTGTTTTATATAAGGCAGAACCATTGGTGTAGAATCGTATGCAAACAATGGATTGACCGCACAGCAACGTTTTGGACGTTGAACAAGACTAGGAGCGATCGCCTAGGGTATCACGAACAAACCTTGGCTTGGCTCCTCGTGCTTTTAATATCTGTCACCACACATTGCTTTGTCTTTATATAAGGCGAAGCATCTGGTGCGATAGCGAGTTTAAACATTGGATTGACAGCACATCAATGTTTTGGATGTTGTAAATGCTAGGAGCGATCGCGGCTGTTTTTCCAAGCTTGCCGTTGCATCCCCAATATCTTGCACCGCTCATTTGTCAGTTCGGCGGCGGTAGACATCATAATGCATCAGGCGCTGGTGTCGCTCAATTGCCTTGGTAATACTTTTAACAACAAAATAATTTAAAAAGCGCTGGAGCAACTCAGCGCTTTTTAAATATCCCTCACCACACATTGTTTTGTTTTTATATAAGGCGGAGGCACTGGTGCTAAATCGTAATTAAACATTGGATTGACGCTATATCAATGTTTTGGACGTTGCAAAGACAAAGAGAGATCGCCCCAAAAATCAACCTTGAACTTGCACTGTAACCGCCCCTTCGCTCCACTCAATATCCAAAGTTTGCACCCCTGAATCTGATACAGCACCTGTCACTTGTACCGAACCAAGATTAGCTATTTGGTTTCTTAACGCTGACTGAACTCTAATTGGAATCAGCGACTGACTGGTGATTGATTCAAAGATATAATCTTCAGTCCCATAGCTAAGTGGACGCATTATTCGCTCATGCGGGCGCGTCTCCAACACGCTGAATATTGCGTCTTTTTCAATATTGGATTCTTGCGAGAGTAGCAGTCTCCCCTGACTAGCACCTAGTGGGTATTGCAATGTTGAACATATCGCCATATAGTTATTTATTAATTTAGCTTGATTGTATCTCGATAGGCGATCGCTCTTGTGTATCACTCATGAGCTATTGTTGCTATTGTTGTTTTTCCCGGTCAGTCTTACCAACCATGATGGTAAAAATTCTACTTACTCTGTTGGTATATTTGACCGATACCTTGGGCTATGCCGCCTAAATGGATAAACTCGAGCTTATGGTTACGTAAGCTCCTGCCGTATTATGTTGTTATTATCGCACTCTAATACCTGTACACGATTTATCCGCTGTAACGATCCCTTTAATCCGATTTTAAACTTAACTCTACGGTATGCATAGTTTTGTCTTATTGTCAACTGTGCCGGATCGAGAACTTCTACTCTAAGCGTATCACCTGGAGCAACCTCTTCATTTGTAGTGATGTATTTGTATGATCTGAAAGTATGAGAATCTGGCTTTTCTTCATACTGATTCACCGATTCTTTTTCTTTATTCCTATTGTTGTTAGCGTCTGTAGTGACCTTTTTTATACGCTCATGATATACGAGTGGTGGCGGTGTCTTAAAGCGCAATGTTGTATTCGATGTATTGCGCAGTTCGATAGTTATTATTAAATCATGCCCAAACTGATTGTGAGTATTGATTGGGTTAACGTGTATGTTTAAGGTCTGTAACTTCATGAATCTATACCAGTTCTTTCCTTCTATCTCTTCTACTGTTCTTTGTGTACTAGACTTTTGACCCCGTTGTACCAGTCCGGGCATCACATTGTTGTTGTGTACTTTTGTAGTTGCGGTCGTTTTGTCGTTAACTCTCTTTGTTTGCGCTGATCGCTGTACCACTCCTCCACTTTGCTGCACAACGTGTGTCAACTCATGCGCTAACAACTCCTGTCCACCCCGACTCTCAGGATTATATTCCCCCTGCCGAAAGAACACATCTTGCCCAGTCGTGAACGCCCGCGCCTGAATTGACTGATTCAACTGGTCAGATTGACCATCTGTGTGAACTTTCACCTGACTGAAATCTGCGCCAAACGCCTGTTCCATTGGTTGTCGGATATTATCTGCTAGTAACTGTCCACCACCCCTTGCCTGTTGGATGGAAGTTTCCAGTTCTGCTGGAGCAGCGACACCACCAACACCTGCTTGAAGTTGTATCTTTGGCGACCTTTGAAGCCTTTCCTCTTCTTCCGGTATTGCCTCACGCTGAATGCATCTCGTGTCAGACTTCATCATTAACTCGTCATCAGTTGACATATCTTCACGCTGAAGATTTTGACTCTTCTGCTGGGCTACTGGTGCATTAAGAAGGTTAACAACTAAGTCAGCTACCTTATCAGCCTCTTGTTCATATTTATCCCCAGGCGCACCAATCGTTAATTTAGCTTGAATGCCTTTGCCTACTACAGATGAGGATTCTAGTGTTTCCGACTGAATCTCGTTAGTTTCAGTAAAAGAACTAAGTATTTTTCGTTTAATAGCATCCCGTTTTTCCTTACTAGGGAGAGCGGATATATTGACTCTATGTGATGATTGTGAGCTTACTTGTGTTGGCTCTTCATTCAAAGGTGGAACAATTGGGGTATGTTTCTTTTTGCTTGAAAATTGCCCAAATGTTTTTTGAACTCGTTCATAAGCCATATTTTTCCCCTTTCAAAGTCAGAAATTAGATCATTTTTTCATTAAACGTTTCCCGCTGTAAATTAGACTAAGGTCGAATTTTTTTTGAGAAGTATAAGCGCTCCCCTATCCATGCTCCATCCAGTCGCAGTTGATCTCGACTGACGAGGGCGAGTGCTCCCGCTGGTCAATACAAATTCCATTCAAATCTCTAAGAGAATTGAAGTCGTGTTGGGGAAGTAAGCGATCGCCCATCCGATTTTTCTCCAGCTAGTGCAAAATCCAACACCATGTATTGCTTTTGTTTTATATAAGGGGGGAACGTTGGTGAAAAATCGTATGCAATTAATGTAATGCCTATGAATTAAGGATATTGACGCGTTAAGTATTCAATATCTTCTGACAGCGATCGCCCCTCCGATTTTTCTCTGGAAGACAGCAAAGTGGCAATAAACAAAGCAATGTCAGGTGTTCAAAAACTGGAATAGCGATCGCCCCTCGTCTTATCTCATTAAAGCGTCCAAAACTATATACACCAATATATCCAATATTAAAACTCAGTTCTACACCAATGCGTCTGCCTTATATAAATAAAAGCAATCTACGGTGTTGGATTATTGGACTAAGCATGGCCAAAGTATCATAAAAGCATAGTAGAGACTCTCAAAAAAATCATGTCAAATCTTGATACGTCCATCAGGCTAGCCGAATTCCAAACAATGACTGAGGAGGAGAGAAAAATTAGAGTAGATGCATTATTTCAATCCGCAATATCTCCTACGCCTGAACAGGCTCTTTTTTCAATACAGAAAACAGACAAAGAAATTCAACAATATGAGCTTAAATATGAGATGTCTTCAGATCAGATGCTTGAGTCATTAGAGTCTGATGGTAGAGCCTCGGGGTTTCCTGAAGTTTGCAGTTGGCTAATGGCTTTAAGACGTAGGGAAAGTTGGGCACAATGGATTAGCAAAGTAAACTCAATTTAATATTGCTCTTGACTTAATAAAGCATCAAAAACTAGATATACCAATACATCCAATATCAAAATTCAGTTCTGCACTGATGCTCGTTCCTTATATAAATCAAAGGGATATGTGGTGCGAGATATTAGAAAGACGAGGAGCGATCGCTTTTTGCACTGTGGGGATTTGAGGGGGCGATTATTGTTTTGCTTGCAAATTAATATATAAT
>JAQYWN010000781.1 GCA_029379265.1 Rhizonema sp. NSF051 | reverse complement strand
AGACAGATGATATGATTTTATGTAAAATATTTAGCAGAAGTATTTACAGCAATTTTCAGGTAATTAGGCCACAGTCGTAGGGGCGAACGGCCGTTCGCCCTTACCAATGGTGTGGTTCATTTAGGTGAAAATTGCTGTAAATTCGGATTATGCAAATAGAAACGTCTAATTCCGTTTACTTTAACTCAATGGCTTCATACCATAGTCAAAGTTGGATGTCACTGTCGCTCTAATGCCATTTTGCAAAAAGGAGGGAAACCCCGAAGTTTGCCTCTGTCGGGAAAGCCGTCATTCGCACTGGCTCCTCCTTGCAACTTCTCTGTGCCCACCGCAAGTGACTCACGCTCTTAGGAATGCACTGGCTCTCCGTCTTCTCAGGAGCACAGACGCTCCCTTGAACAGCACTGGCTCCCCAACCTACGCCTGCATCAGATTTTTAGCTGTAGCTGAACCGTATTGAAGTATAATCTTGTTTACCAGAATCTGATTTTCTTTCATATACATGAAAACATGCAAAATACTTAATGGCTAAAGATGTTTTCCATCAACAGGTAAAAAAGGCCTTAATCAAAGATGGGTGGATAATTACCAATGATCCTTTATATATTCGTATTAGTGAAGCAGTTAAAGTACAAATAGATTTAGCGGCAGAAAGTGCGATTGCAGCAGAACGCGATACCGAAAAAATCGCGGTTGAAATTAAAAGTTTTATTGCAGGTTCTGATATCAATGAATTTCACACAGCCCTTGGTCAATACCTAAATTACTATCAAGCTTTGGAGGAAAATGAACCCGACAGAATTGTCTATTTAGCAGTTCCACATGAAACATACTTGGATTTTTTCCAACTTGCTTTTGTCCAACGCACGCTTCAACGTCATCAAGTTAAATTAGTAACTTACGATCCCAAAAAGGAAGAGATTCGGCAATGGATAAAATAGAACGCTATCGACAAATCATCAAACAAATCTTAACAGAACATGCACAAATCAGCTCGAATACCGATACTATTAACCCAGAACTAATTTTTGACAATGAAAACGACCACTATCAACTAGCTTATGTAGGTTGGCAGGGTGATAAACGGGTATTTGGTCCGGTGATGCATTTTGATATCAAAAATGAAAAGATATGGATTCAATATAATGGTACAGAAGAACTTGTTGCCGAGACGTTAGTTGAGTTAGGTGTACCTCCCTCAGATATAGTTATCGGTTTTTATTCCCCGTTTAAACGTCAATTTACTTCTTACGCGGTTGAGTGAGATCCAAATTTTTTCTTAACAAAACCCAACAGTCAAAATTTGCGATTTCGTGAACAGTTTTTTCCCATGAGTTAGTCGAGTCTTGCACCGATACAGAAGGTACAGCAGGTACAGCAGGTACAGCAGGTACTTGTTATCAAAGTGGTTGGTGCGAAATTGCCGATGTTTGTACTAGTACTGGTAAAGTGAATGGTGTCACAGTACAGTCTTACTGGTCTCAACGCTCAAGTACTTGTGTAATTGCATCTACGGATATTCCTAATTAGACTTAACAGGAAAAGCAGAAGTTGCGCGATGACTAAACTCGTTTGCTTGTGTGCTAGATACCAAAGTCCAACCTGCTTTCAATAACTTTTGGTAAGTTGCCCAACCTTTAGAACCGCCATCTATTTTATAGTCTGATACAGCATATTGCGGAAAAACTGTGTAGGGACGCCAAGGTTCGTTGGGGGCAAGCTGCAAATACAAAATCTTTTCTCCATCGTAGCCAGACACAGATAACCAGCACATTTGTCGATGCATGATAAACTCCTTGCTGTTTTGCTTTGATAATGGCAATATTATGAAGAACATTCACTCATGAAAGTATTATGAGCGCTTGTTCTGCTTTTTCTTATAGATGTAATAGATGTCATTGAAATCAACTGATGCAATTAACCGTAATTGCAAAATGCCTTAAAGTGAACACCATTTATACCCATCAATTCCTTTCCATGCATTACCAAAAGCGCATCAACACTTAAATTCTCATTTGACTTACCTTGATCAAGGTTATATAAAAGTTAACCAATATATTACTAGTCAATTAGGACAACTGCTCGGTTAATCTTTCCCAAATTGTTGCCACTAAGCACTTAGTATTCTTTATGTGATCGGTATTACCCGATGCACTCGCCACCGAACAGATTTAGTCTAAGGAGTATAGCCCCTATGCCTTCTCATCCTTAGCGGAGAAATTGGCTCAAATGCCACAACGGCAGATCTCACAATGCTGTTGCTACTAGGTGCGGCGCGACGGGCTGACGCAGGCGAGACGCTAATTCTGGAAGGAAAATAGATTGATCCCCTGGAGTATGTGACTTTTCTTAGTGTACATAGGTAGGTTAAATTGATAAAAATGAACCCTGTTTTATCAAAATAGCTGCATGAACCTAAACTTAGTACGTCCATTGGCATTTATCGATTTAGAGACGACAGGGACGGATGTAGTCAATGACCGAATTGTTCAAATCGCAGTTTTAAAAGTACTGCCTGATGGTACAGAAATCCCAACAGGAAGGAAAATTAATCCGACTATTCCTATTCCCATTGAAGTATCTAAGATACATGGTATTTATAACGAAGATGTAAAAAATGAACTAACCTTTCCTCAAATTGCTCAAAAACTAGCTGATTTTATTGGTGATAGCGACTTTGCTGGATACAACTCTAATAGATTCGATATTCCTCTACTGGTATCAGAATTTTCCCGTGCAGGCATAGATTTTCAATTAGAAGGAAGAAACTTTATTGACGTACAAACTATTTTCCATAAAATGGAACCACGTAATTTACAGGCTGCTTACAAATTTTACTGCGGTAAAAAATTAGTTGGCGCTCATGATGCAATAAATGACACTCGTGCTACCTATGAAGTTTTTAAAGCTCAGCTTCAACATTATGAAAATGTAGCTTACGAAGATAAAGACGGAAATCTATCTTATCCAATAAAAAATGATCTAGAAACTTTAGCCGCCTTTACACCTATTAACATGCTTGATCCTAGTGGGAAGGTAGTTTATGACGAACAAGGTAGAGAGATATTTAACTTTGGTAAGTATAGAGGTAAAACGCTAATAGAGGCTTTTCAAGAGGAGCCAAGTTATTATGAATGGATGATGAATAAAAACTTCTCTGTGTTTACTAAAAAAGTAATTCAACGAGTTTGGCAATCAATTAATAAAGACAATAAGTAAAGTAGCGTTTTGATTCCTTGGGTGCAACAGGAGGCGCTTCGGCCCTTGGCAACGCCTGCCATCCGTATCGCCATCCTCTTTCACTTTAACTGAAGTCCCCAAACAGTAATTACATAAGAAGAGAATGGCAAAGGTGCCAGCCGCCGCCAAGGACGATGTCAAGGGCAACGCCTTTTTGGCAACCACTCCCCCCAGTTTTTAAAAACTCCCAAGTACGATATTCCTGGCACCTTTTCCATTGGCTTTATAAGAAGAGAATGGCGAAGGTGTGACCACGTCGGAGTGACTATGAGTTAGAGTGGCGATCGCATGATTGCAGCTTCTCCTCGGTAATGAGCAAAGGTGTCACCACGTCGATTGTTGCTCTTGACCATCACGCGATACCAAGGGCGCTCGTCACCGTTTCGGAAACGTTTCATGAAAGGTATGGGAATGACGGGCGATCGCCCTCCGTTGATGTGTTGCCCGTGTTCCAATCTCACATCCACATCAAGAAAAACCCCACAATGCTTACTGTGAGGTTTTTTTGTTGATTCTATTGGATGCTTTAATCTGATTTAACCCAGTCGGTAGGGAACCGTTACCAAAACCCAGATGCCGTGAGATGTCGTGTTTCCTCCTTACCGATTTGACCTAATCGGTAGGGAGCAATGCAAATGCTTAGTCAAAATTCCAGAAAGTAAAAAGAAAGATTTATCATGTATTTTACACCGGACTACGATAAAGTAACACCCAGCCATTATTAGATGTCAAACCTACAC
>JAQYWN010000780.1 GCA_029379265.1 Rhizonema sp. NSF051 | reverse complement strand
TCTGCCAACTCCATTGGAGACGCTACGCGAACGTACTTCTGCCTTTCTTTTGTAAGCTTTTCAAGAAGTGCTTTCTCTCATCAAATTGGTGAAATAACTATAGTTATGCTGCTAATGAGGATCTAGTTTGAACGAAAAATCGTTGTTTCAGGCACTTGAATTTTTCTTAGCGTACAGAAAACCTTTTTTGGTACAGCGAGACCTATCGTCTGAAGAGAATTCATCGTGCTTACTTTTACGACTTTAGTTATTTAATATACTTTTAATTATCAGTAGTAGAAATTAGCGTTCGCGCAGCGGCGGCTTCCGCATCGCCCATTTTTGGATTCACCTCACAAAAGGGTAAAAAGGGATTCTGCGCGTGATTCCCTTTAATTCAGGTAATCTTTTAACATCTTTATGTGACACACTAAAAATTGTAGGTTCGTCTACCACGTTGCGGTGCTTGTTTCTTCTAATCAGCACCCTAATGGATCGATGGCTTTCTTGCCGATTGGCTCAACTTAAAACTGTCCGGAGTATTGATCTATGAAAAACTGGAATCGCCGCCAATTTTTATGGGATGCAAGCCAATCAGCCCTAGCTTTACTGATTCTCAGTCGAGGATCTGTGCAACTGATGGCTGCAAGTAAGCCGCCTTCAGTTTTGGTTCTTGGCGCAGGTTTGTCTGGTTTATATACGGCGTTGTTGTTAGAAGCTAAGGGTGTGTCGGTGACGGTATTAGAAGCACGCGATCGCGTTGGTGGTCGTGTCCACACCTTAGATGACATTCCTGGCAAACCAGAAGCCGGGGGACAGTCGTTCAGCGAATTGAAAATGTGTCGCCGATTCGGGATGAGCAGGGGCAAGTGCAAAGCTTAGTCTGCTGGGCAAATGGCAGCAAGGCCAAACAGTTGGATGTCATGAATGCAGACGTATTAACCAAATATGTCTACTCGGAACTTAAGCGAATGCGTCCTAGAACAGAGGGAAATGTTGATATTTTGCGCGTTGTTTCTTGGGAACGCGATCTCTATGCTTTGGGTGCTTATTCCCACTTTGCTCCCGGCCAAATCCAGCGCTTTCAAGACAAAATGGCTAAACCCTGGCAGCGCATTCACTTTGCTGGTGAACATACTGCGATCGCCTAATCAATTTGGTTTAGTATGGTCGCAGATGTTCTCCCGATTACTGAGGCAATTTCGGGGGAGTAGAGGATACTGCGTATACCTTTGAGAAGGCTCATGACTGCCCTCCCTGCGCCCAGAACTTAGCCAGTAATGTTGTTTTAGCTTCAGCAATTCTTACTTGGTCAATCCGCCCTACAGAACCGATCGCCTCCATTAATTCTTTCCTCTGCTCTCGCTTGTAGTCACGAACTTCTTTATTACTCTTTGGATTAAATTGATCCTTAAGCCATAGATTGAGAAAATGCTTTTTATCTTGTGGCGGCAGAGCCTCCCAGTCGGCGATGTCCCAGCCTGGGGGAATATCGACTCTGGCTTGTTGCAGGGAGGCGATCGCATTATCATGCTGTAGCGCTATTTGTCCAAGTTCTTCAATCTGTTTTTGCTGCCCCTGCTGCTGTAAAAACAGTTGCCTGAGATTATCAATCTGCTGCTGCTGTGATTGAAGTTGGTTTCGCATCTGCGGAATAAACTTAAACAATTGCTTCGCTGCTTCCTCGCACTGTAGAAAATGTTGTCTGACTTCCTTTCCTTTCGCAGTCCCTGCCATCATAGCCATTTCTTTAAGGCAGTTGGCACTTAACCAAATTGATGATTCAGGTCTGCCGCCAATAGAGTTTTTATCCAAAATAATAGAAGCTTCAGATTTACTTGTAATAGGGTTTTCAACCATTTGGTTGAAAACTTGAACGCCATTACCAGCGGAGTTTTCAACCATTTGGTTGAAAACCTCATAGTCAAAATCTTTTTCAAAATACTTGACTAATTTTCTTTTAGCGCTTGCCTTTGTGGAATACCCGAGCCATTGCCATGCCATATCCAAGTTGACTGGGAATCTCTTCTCTGATTCATACAAACTAACGACTATCTCAAAAGAAATATTTTCTGTGGTGAAATCTGCTAAATTAGACATAGGTAAAACTTCAGTAATTTTACTGTGGCGGGATTTTGGTAGATGTTCCCGAGGCTCTAAAGTTTTTACTGTGATTAACAAATGGTATAAACAGAGAACTCTCGCTCACTCATCCTTTTGAGGAGCGTAATCTCAGTTTATTTCCAAGCATATATTTGTCTATTCTGCTACATAGTTTGCTAACTAGGAGAAAACTTTAATAACCAATCTTGCGCGAGCGCTAATACCTCTACATCTGGCTGACAGAAAAGTTGCTGTCCCTTACATGGGATTGGCTCATCAAAAAGTATAGGGTTTGAGCAGTTCCATCCCCAGCGTCCTGGTAACCATAAGCCGCAGGCTTTTTCAAAGCGAGAAGTTTGAGCAATTATTTCCTCGGTCATGAGAAAATAATTCTCAAAATCAATAGCGCCAATGATTGCTGAACGAGAAAAGCTTTCACGATCTGGGGGGATTAATTCTAGCTCTTTATATAATGCATAAAGCTCACTATGTTTGACAGGTCTACTAGCCGCATGAATCAGGATTGTTTGCGGTAGTTTCATGTTTTTATGCGGATGCCAACTGCGGGTTTCAACTTCTTTGATTCCCTTGGCGAGAAGTGTCGCCCAAGGTTCCCATAGAGTGATTGCGTACATCTATTTATCCTTTTTGCCTTTGACGTGCGGTCGAAAAGTTAAGTTCACTCGCCGTCCGACTAAGAAGCTTGTCTTCGGCACTTGATGCTTCCAGTTAGATTGGCACCCAGGCTGCATGACGAGTAAGCTGCCATGTCCTAGCCAAAAATTATAAGAGTGCTTCTTATCATTGGAACGGATCTGGAACTTCCGCTCTGCCCCCAATGACAGGGAAGCGATTGCCGGTTTGACTCCCATTGGTAATCTGCATCGCTATGCCAGCCAATTGAATCGCTTCCGTCGCGGTACAGATTACCAATGACTATATTGAATCGGTAGCCTGTCACGTGTTCTATGTTTTGGCGTAGAAAGTCAAGAGCAGCCGTCCACGGTCTAGGAGTAAGAAGGACTGACTTAGAGTATAAGTAGTCACAACCTTCATCCCCATAGATTGTTTCGAGCCGTGGGACTTGCAGCAGCTTCCCTAGCATTTTGATTTGGTTCTGTTGCCATTCCAACTGCAAGCAGTGGAGAAGCAGCGAGTCTGCATCTTCTTTGGAGAGAAATGACGGAATATATTGAACTGGAGCATCTATCTTGGTGAAAAGCGATAGTTGTTGCATAAGTGGTATAAGTGAAGTTCTAATGTTCGGAGTGTTGAAAACCGAACTCCGAACATAATTTGCTAATTATCGATATGTATCAGTATTAATTCTGGATTAGGATTATATTCTTCTCCAAAACTCCAGGCTTGTATGTGGGAGCAACCTTCAAAATCTGGTAAGATATCTTCAAGAAACTTTTGGCTTCCGTCTTTCTCAACTACCTCGATTTGAAAGTGCATGGCAGCAGCAGGATAAATATCTTCAAAAGACTCATTCTCTTGCTGGCACTCAATCCATAGTCCAAGTAAGTAAGCCAGATTTACGCCTCTGCTGTCGGCATAGCCAACAACTACTAGAGGTTTCTGTTCCAACCATTTCCTTGTGGGGAAATAAAGATACTTCTTGTCAATTGAAAAGTTGTTTGATATAACCATGCTGGTCCTTTTTAAATACCTCTATTAAGATTGGCTGGCTCAGGATGCGTTTGGCATCGCTGGGCATTTTATTAAGTTGGTAGCGATTAAGCAATCTTTAATCTAATTCGGTATTCTTACTGCATTTCTTCAGAGTGATTATTGGCACACAAGGCTAAAAGTAAGGGCGATCACTAACCTGTGTAAGCTAGCTCATATCTTGCACCTGTCTGGATAAACCCTTAATACGCCAATAGGAGTGTAATA
>JAQYWN010000079.1 GCA_029379265.1 Rhizonema sp. NSF051 | reverse complement strand
CTCTTAATATGAGCAATACCAAACTAAAGACATTTAATAAAAAATCTCGTAGAAGTGCAAATGACTGGCGGTTATTTTTGCGTCTACTACCTTATGCCCGTCGCAGTCAACGACTACTGTTGTTCTCAATGTTGCTGCTTTTACCAGTGGCGGTTGCTAACGCCCTGCCACCATTACTGATCGGACAGGCAATCTCCTTGGTTCGTAACGAACCAGGCACTTACGAGTTTCTCCGGCATCTCTCTTTACTACAAGGGCTACACCTTCTGGAAGGATTGTTGCTAATCACAGTGATTATACAATTAGTCGTCACTGGTTTTCAGGGTTTTTTGGTGCAGAAAGTCGGGCAACAGCTTACCGCAGCAATTCGTCAGGATCTGTTTGAGCATGTCACATCTTTAGGAGTGCGCTTTTTTGACACGACACCTGTGGGGAGATTAATTACCAGGCTGACGAGTGATGTGGAAGGTTTGGGAGATGTGTTCTCCACAGGGGCGATCGGTATTGTCTCAGATCTGTTCACTATGCTGGTGATAGCTGGTTTTATGTTTTCTATTCAGTGGGAACTGGCTTTGTTGTTGCTGTTGATGCTGTTTCCAGTGACAGCATTGATTATTTACTTTCAGCAGCAGTACCGCAAAGCCAATTACAAATCCAGGGATGAACTATCCGTGCTTAATTCCCAACTGCAAGAAAATGTTACTGGTATTAACGTAGTGCAGTTGTTCCGCCGCGAAAAATTTAATGCTGAGCTGTTTCGCGCTAGCAACAATCGTTATATTCAAGAGGTAGATAACACTATCTTTTTTGATTCAGCGGTTTCGGCAACACTGGAATGGATTTCTCTTATTGCCATTGCCGGTGTTTTATGGGTTGGTGGCTTTCTACTTTTGCAGAAAAACTTGACTTTTGGCATATTATCTGCATTTGTATTGTATGGCCAACGATTGTTCGATCCTTTACGGCAGTTTGCAGAAAAATTCACCACAATTCAAGCTGGTTTTACCGCAATAGAGCGGATTAGCGAAATTTTTGACGAACCAATAGAAATACGCGATCGCAGCAATCCCAGATTCTCCATGTTTGATTCGAGATTGGGATTTATTGAAGATTCAGATGTGAATAGCGAATCCCAAACTGCAAAATCTGCATGGGGAGAAATCCGCTTTGAACACGTCTGGTTTGCTTATAAAGACGATGATTATGTGATCAAAGACTTAGATTTTGCCATTTATCCTGGAGAGAAAGTCGCATTAGTTGGTCCTACAGGGGCGGGGAAAAGTACTATTATCCGTCTTTTATGTCGTCTTTACGAACCGAGCAAAGGACGCATTCTCATAGATGGTATAGATATCCGAGAGGTATCTCAAGCGGAATTGCGACGTTACATGGCAGTCATTTTACAAGAAGGCTTTTTATTTGCTGGTGATGTGAAAAGTAACATCACTTTAGGAGACGGCTACACCTTCGACAAAATTCAACAAGCGGCAGAACGAACCAACATTGCTCAGTTTATTGAAGAATTGCCTCAAGGCTATGATACTCAACTTCGAGAACGCGGGACAAATATTTCTAGCGGTCAAAAGCAACTTTTGGCTTTTGCTCGTGCTGCTATTCGAGATCCGCAAATCTTAGTACTGGATGAAGCGACAGCAAGTTTGGATGTCGGGACAGAAGCTTTAGTTCAGAAGGCGTTAAATGAACTTTTAGTAGAACGTACTGCCATCATCATTGCTCATCGCTTATCGACAATTCGCAACGTGGATCGAATTTTCGTGTTGAAGCGAGGAGAATTAATCGAACAGGGCAGTCATGACGAGTTACTGAGTCAAGGGGGATTGTACGCGACTTTACACAATTTACAGATGTTCGGAAGTTGACTGCAATCTTAAGTAAGAGTTTTATATGCCTTTGGAGTAACTCCTGTGAATTTGTGAAAGAGGGTAGTGAAATGACTTTGGTTCTTAAAGCCACATAGGAGAGCAATGTCAGCGATCGCTAATTCCTTTCGCTTAAGCAACTGTTTCGAGCGCTCTACCCGTTGAAGTAACATATACTGATACGGTGCAACACCAAGCGATCGCTTAAACAATCGGCAGAAGTAATATTGGCTCATGCCGACGAGTGCAGCTAGATCGGCAAGCTTAACCTCTCCATCAAGGTGGAAAAGAAAGCGTGTTACTAAATACTTATTCTAAAAGTAACCTTCAAAGCAAGAGGTTTGTCATGCCAAAAATTGTTCGGTTTTATGAATTTGGAGATGCTGATGTTCTCAAGCTCGAAGAACAGTCATTAAGCGATCCAAAAGAAGGAGAGGTGCGGCTTAAAGTCGAAGCGATCGGCTTGAACCGAGCTGAAGTTATGTTTCGCGCAGGCAAATATTTAGAATTGCCGGAAAAATTTCCTTCTACTTTGGGGTATGAGGCGTCGGGAACAATCGATGCGATCGGCAGTGGCGTAACTGGATTTCAGATTGGTGATCGTGTAAGTACGATTCCAGCATTTTCAATGCGCAAATACGGCGTGTACGGTGAAAGTGCGATCGTTCCGGCGATCGCAGTTGCCCATTATCCGGAAAACCTATCTCCTCAAGAGGCTACTGCAATTTGGATGCAGTATATGACTCCCTACGGAGCACTCGTCGAGTACGGACAGGTGAAAGCAGGAGATTTCGTTTTAATTACGGCTGCGAGTAGTAGCGTTGGCTACTCAGCAATTCAGATTGCCAAAGCTGCTGGTGCGATCGCAATTGCCACGACTCGTGGAAGTTCCAAAAAACAAATGTTGCTTGATAAAGGTGCAGATTATGTAATCGTCACTAACGAAGAGGATTTAGTTAGCCGAGTCATGGAGATTACCAAAGGTAAAGGCGTTAATCTAATTTTTGACGCAGTTGCCGGAGCGTTTCTGGAAACCTTAGCGAATGCGGCTGCACCGGGAGCCACCATTTTTGTCTATGGTATATTGAGTCCAGATGGTGTCACCCCGTTTCCATTGTTTCCCGCATTGCAGAAAGGATTGAAAGTGCAGGGTTATACCTTGTTTGAAATCACAAGCAATCCTGTGAAGCTGGAACATGCTAAACAATACATTTACAATGGGTTGGAGTCTGGAAAGTTAGTGCCCATTATTGACCGTAATTTCACTCTAAATCAGATTGTGGAAGCGCATCGATATATGGAGTCGAATCAGCAAAACGGCAAAATTATTGTCACGGTTCCATGAGGAATTAGGTTACAAAAAGGAGCGAAATAGGCGCATCTTACGAACGGTATTTTTACGACTCAAGTAACATTAAAGGTAATACCACGATTAACGAGCTTCGTTAGTTACGTGAGAGTGAAGAACTACCACATAAGCTCTTTAGCTTAAAAAAAGCAACGCCTTTACAGATAGTTCTGGAGGCGTTGCTTTTAGGGATTTATAGAGTTTAACTTAGTTATTGCCTGTATATAGGTCTATCTTAAGATAGTAGACTCAAACTCCAGGTAAAGAATATATGAATCTATGCTGTAATTTTGTAAAAAAACTGTAAACAGTTGCAGCTACTCAATCGTCAGGAAGACAGAAGTTAATTTCCCCCTGTTCACCCTAACTGCTATAGTAGTGCCTACCAGCAAACTTATATGGTGATCGCGTCCAAATCTTTGTGAAGTAAACATCACTCTTTCAATGTTGCCTAACAAAAAAGCAATGCGAGTACTCTCAAAATATCGCCCCAGCGCACCACTGACTTTAATGTTACTAAGTGCCAGCTTTGTCTTTACCTCCCCGTCTCTCTCCCTCCCCTCCTCTCCCCCTTCTCTTCTTCTGGCACAATATGCTGGGAAAAGCGCGGAGGACTTGTTAAATGAGGGGTTACAGGCAATCAGTTCCGGGAAAGTCTCTGAAGGAATCGCTGCCTTTCGCCTAGCAACTAAGTTAAATCCAGATTTAGCCCCAGCGCACTACAATTTGGGGCTAGCACTGCGACAAATTGGGCAGTTACAACCTGCGGCTAATGCATTTTATCAAGCAACACAAGCTGATCCCAAGTTTGCTCTGGCTTTTGCCAATTTAGGCGGGGCGTTGTTAGAAGGCAATAACTTGCAGCAGGCAAATGATTACTTGCGAAGGGCATTGGAAATCGACCCAAAACTAGGAGTTGCTTACTATAATTTAGGGTTGGTACAAGAACAACAACGAGATTGTGATCAAGCGATCGCATCTTTTAAAAAAGCAGTAGAGTTTAGTCAAAATGCACCAGAGCCTGCTTATCATACAGGGATGTGTTATCTCCAAAAAAATCAACCTGATAAGGCAAAAGACGCATTTCGCAAAGCAGTGAAAATTAATCCTAAATATGCAGAAGCTCACTACAGTCTTGGTTCCATCTTTTTGAGTAAAGGTAAGTTACAAGACGCATTAGAAGCTTTTAGGAAATCTGCCGAGGGAAACGCCAAATATCCAAATGCCTATTATGGTGCTGGAGTAGTTTTTATGCAGTTAAAGCAATATCCAGAGGCGGCGCAGGTGTTGCAGTATGCCAGAGATTTATATACGACTCAAGGCAATCCTCAGTGGGCTAACAATACAGAGAATTTATTGCGACAGCTCTCTTATCCTACTTATCAGCCTCGCTAATGTTGATGGGTAAGGGCAACAAAACAAACATAGCTATAAAAAAACTCTCAAAACTTGTAAAATTATTAACATCACAAAAAAGCGGCAGGAAAGCCCATTCTTTTCAGGGATGGGATAAAACTAGGTTGCCGCCGTCCTTAGTCATTGGTTAATTGTCTTACAAATGACCAATGGCAAATGACAAATGACAAATGACATAAAATCCCATGAATTCTCTCACAAACCAAGTTTATCCAGTTATTTGGCACAACGACTCAGTTTCATTAATTGACCAAAACCGCTTGCCGAATGAGTACGCATTTGTAGAAATTCATCGCAGCGAAGATATGGCACGGGCGATCAAAACCATGATCGTCAGAGGTGCACCTGCGATTGGTGTTGCTGCAGCTTACGGAATGTATCTTGGAGCAAGAGAAATTGAGGCACACAACCGCAATGAGTTTTTGAACAGTCTGGAAAAAGTCGCCCAGATGTTGCGTTCTACTCGTCCGACAGCAGTCAATTTGTTTTGGGCAATATCGCGAATGCTCAAAACTGCTTACGAAACGCTGGGAACGGTAGAAGAAATCAAAGAAATTCTGTTGCAAACTGCCAAAATTATCAATGCTGAGGATTTGCAAACCTGTGAGGCGATCGGTGATCATGGTTTGGCCGTTTTACCTAATACCCCAGAAAAGCTGACAATTCTTACCCATTGCAATGCAGGTGCGCTGGCAACTGCAGGTTACGGTACTGCTTTAGGTGTGGTACGTTCGGCTTTTCGTGAAGGGCGTTTGGTGCGTGTCTTTGCTGACGAAACTCGCCCACGGCTACAAGGTGCAAAACTTACCGCTTGGGAATGTGTCCAAGAAGGCATTCCAGTTACGGTTATTACTGATAGCATGGCAGCGCATTGTATGAAACAGGGTTTAATTCATGCTGTCGTTGTAGGTGCTGACAGAATTGCTGCCAATGGTGACACAGCCAACAAAATAGGTACGTATAGTTTAGCACTCGTAAGCCAAGCGCATAATATTCCTTTCTTTGTCGCGGCTCCCCTTTCAACCATTGATTTTTCCTTACCCGATGGCAGCCAAATTCCCATTGAGGAGCGACAACCAGAGGAAATCTATCAAATTGGCGACACTATCATCACGCCAAAGGGTGCAGAATTTTACAATCCAGCGTTTGATGTGACACCAGCACATCTGATTAAAGCAATCATCACAGAAAATGGCGCATTTGCTCCAAGTGAGTTAGCAAAATCTCAGAAGAAGCAAGCAGCTAAAATAGCCTAAGTTTGGTGAGAAATTGTTGTAGGGTTGAGTGTTACCAAAGCTCAACCTACACACTCAGAAACTTCATACTTTTTGGGACGTCCTAACATTTGCGCTGGTGTAGGTTGACTCGCTAACAGTATAATAATCTCCTTATAATATTGTTGCATAAATGCGGGATGAATTAGCACCTGAAACTATTAATAACTCGTCCAATAATCCAGAAGATTTATTGATATTTAAGCAGAGCGGCACAAATAAATTCATGTTTGTAGTTGCGCTTCAGCGCTGATATCTAGAGCGCTGAAGCGCAACTACGAGCCTTTACATAAATTCATATAGTTAGGTTTTTTGTGTCGATCTATTTACTCCTTCAATAATAGATAATATAGCTCACCTTTATTCACAATAGAACCAGCGATCTCGCCTGCTTGTTTGCCGACACCAATATAGTAATCAACTCGACCTGGAGTTTTAATTGCACCCCCTGTGTCTTGATCGAGGACGTAGCGACTCACAAGACGCTGTTCAATTTTGCCTTGATTGATAAATGGAAAGGAAGCGCGAATTATGGCTAATGCACCGGGAGGCATTAAGGATTTATCTGTAGCAATTGACCTTTCAGGGGTAATTGGGACGCTAAGACTACCGCTATTGGGGGCATTTTTTGTGTCTTTGAAGAAGATAAAACGACGATTTCGAGGTAAGTAGATGTTTTGGCTTTGGGGATTTTTTTCCAGGTAATTAATAACTTTTTCTAAAGTAATTCCTTTTGGCT
This sequence comes from Rhizonema sp. NSF051, assembly GCA_029379265.1. GTDB lineage: Bacteria > Cyanobacteriota > Cyanobacteriia > Cyanobacteriales > Nostocaceae > Rhizonema. The sequence goes on along the minus strand of JAQYWN010000079.1, from coordinate 9,157 downwards.
CTAGTTTGCCATCTTTAATTAATTCTTTACCTAAGCTGACATAATCGTAGTCGGTGTTTCCGGCATAGTTAATTGTTGTAGTAGTTCCATCAGACAATTTCAAGACAGCAGAACCTTGGACTTGGGCAATAAAAGCATCCATCCGCGATTTAAACCAAAATAATTCTAAACCTTTGAGTTTGCCTTTCGCTGCTTGTAAAGCGTCTGCACCTTCCAATTCTAAACGGGTGGGATGGGGTTTACTCCAGGTTTGAAAATCGTCAGGTAAGCGGTAGATGGGATAACGATATTCTGCTGTAGGTTTGCGACTTGCTAGATAAATTGGTTTGTAATAACCAGTAAATAAAATAGTGCCTTGATTGTCAGAACCAATAGATTTATAAAATGCAAATTCTTTGTTGAGAGTAGCTTGTAATTCTTGAGGATTTGGGGAATTAACAACTAATTCGCGAAATCTTTTCAGGCTTTTTTCAACTCTTACTTGGGTGATTTCGGGAATAATATAATTTTGATAGGCTGTTTTTGCTTCTGGTGTTTGCAGGTAGCTTAAACTATAGTCAATTGCTTTGAGTAAATTCTGTTTATCCCCAGGTTCACCCCAAATTTGATTGTCGAGGAAATAATTTTTATCTTGTGGTAATGAGGATTGTAATGATAAAGGTGTTGGGGTGGGAGTTGCTTGAGGTTTTGGTGGTGATGTTTGATTTTCTTGGCTGACTGGTTGCTGATTATTACAAGCTAGTAGGGGTAAACAACAAAGATAAGTTGTGAGGATTAGCTTTGCTAATTTATTTGGACACTGCTGTTTATATTGCATAATTTTTATATTTATTGAAACTTGACTTTTAATCCATCTTTGGAAATAAGAGTTGGAACCACGACTAAATTTAAATCTAGTAGTACGCCACGCAAACGCTTGGGAATTAAAGCGAAGACAATAAGCCACAGTCAACTGGCGCTTCAGTACTACTGATGCACGAGTTAAACTTAACTCCCTTTATCCTATTCTCAACTCGTCATAATCTTTGTGGTGGTTTACTAATACAGCATGGCGGAAGTAAACCAACCATTATTTAAATTTATATTGTTGTGAGCGGTTCAGCTTCGCTTCGCCGCAATCGCCGCCCCATGGCTATTCCTAAGGAGTATCGAGAGATCGCTTCAAGATATTGTCCAATCTTCTATTTGTAAATTAGGGACTTTTGCAAAATCTTTAGTATTGCGTGTCACCAAAATACTATTTATAGAGAGTACGATTGCCGCATTGCAGTTGGTATCAGGTTGCTGTCTGAGTGTAAAGAGTACGAGTTACTGCTGGTTTTGCAACCAAACAACCAAATCAGATCTTTGAGAAAAGTCAAACAGCGCATCGCTTAAATCATCTAGCTGGTTAATCGACAGTGCTTGAAGCTGTTGCTGTAACTCAGAAGAGATTGTGCCAACCCGCCGTGAAAGTAGGCGAGTTAAGGTTTGTAGCTTTCCTTGCTTAGCACCTTTTTGTAGTATTTCTTGATAAATAGGTGACTCTTGCATTAGTTCCTCCCTGAAATACTGGCGAATTATAGCAGTCCTAAATCATTTGTGAAAAACAATATCCCCGACGCGCGCGTATAGTTGTCGGGGATCTGTGTCTGAGCGATCGCAAAAGTTTTCGATCTACTGAAACTGAGAAATCACAACTTTTTGATCAGGGAAGTGAGCAATGATTGTCAGACTTCCCCCAAGAGATTTAATGTATCGTGACGTAGATATCTGAATATCATCCTGATACTCAATTTTTGCTCATTGCCGATTGTACAACTCCCATATCCTTCGCAACATCGCTTTGAGTATGTCCAAGGGACTCAAGGGAGCTCGGAAAGTGTCAAGTGGAGCAGTGCAAGATTTGCTTGCATCTCACTTTCTGCCTGTTGCTCAGGAGTCATTCTTTTACGAAGTTCTTTAAATGGCTTCGTCTTCATAGGAATCCTTATTACCTACTTACATTCTAACAAGAAAATCACCTTTAACTCATATTATGACTGTGTGTGGGCTATGCCATTGTAGATATTAAAACCTTTCTAATTGTTCAAACTTTTTGGCACTAACATTCATAGCATTTGCGGCTTCGCCACAAGTGCGGGGGGTGGGAAAAATTTTTCCCGGATTTGCTAAACCTTTGGGATTAAAAGCCGAGCGCACCCATTGCATTGTTTCTAGATCGGTTTCAGTAAACATATCTGGCATAAAGCATTTCTTATCCGCGCCAACGCCATGTTCACCAGAAATACTACCACCGACTTTAACGCAAAGCTTGAGAATTTCTCCACCAACTTCTTCAACCTTTTCTAATGCTCCGGGAATAGAATTATCATAAAGAATCAGTGGGTGAAGATTGCCATCGCCAGCATGAAACACATTGGCAATTCGATAACCAGATTTTTGACTTAAGGCTTCAATTTCACCCAGCACATATGGTAATTGAGTACGCGGAATGACACCATCTTGTACATAATAATCTGGGCTGATATGTCCGGCTGCAGCAAAAGCTGCTTTACGTCCTTTCCACAATTTCAAGCGCTGTTCGGAGTCAGTTGCCGTCGTAATATTCCGCGCACCGTTCTGTTTACAAATTTCAGTAACGCGCTGTTTATTTGTCGCGACTTCCACTGCTAACCCGTCAATTTCTATTAACAAAATAGCAGTCGCATCGCGGGGATAACAATTTGTACAAACGACATCTTCCACAGCATTAATACTGATGTTATCCATAATTTCCATACCACCAGGAATAATTCCTGCACTGATAATATCGGAAACACTCGCTCCTGCCGCTTCAATGCTGGTAAAATCTGCCAAAAGGACACAAATCGATTCAGCACTTTTGAGAATTCGCAAAGTAATTTCTGTGGCAATTCCGAGAGTTCCTTCAGAACCCACAAATAAACCTGTCAAGTCATAACCGGGCATTTCCGGAATCTGTCCACCCACGTCTACAATTGAACCATCCGGAAGAACTACTTTTAAGCCCAAAACGTGGTTAGTCGTGACACCGTACTTCAGGCAATGCACCCCACCAGAATTTTCCGCAACATTACCACCAATAGAACAGATGATTTGGCTCGAAGGATCAGGAGCGTAGTAAAATCCAGCACCACTGACTGTTTGAGTCACCCAGTTGTTAATGACTCCAGGTTGCACAACCACACGCTGAGTCTCTAAATCGACATCTAGTATTTGCCTCATTAGAGAAGTAACAACTAATACGCAATTTTCTATCGGTAGCGCCCCACCTGATAAACCAGTCCCAGAGCCGCGTGCGATAAAGGGAATGGCGTGGCGATCGCATATCTTCACCACTTCGGCAACTTGCTCTGTCGTTTTTGGCAGCACCACCACACCAGGAGTTTGGCGATAGCTTGTCAGTCCATCACACTCATAAGTAAGAAGTTCTTCTCGGTGTTGCACCACACCCTTTTTACCAAGAACAGCTTCAAATTGCTTGATGATAGGTTTCCAATTACGTTGTTGTTTATCTTGGAGGAGCATCATTTTTTACAGTTAAAGGTAGATGTTTACAGAACGTTTAAAGTTGAGATAATTCCTGAGAGTGTTTGTTATGGCGTCATGCCAACTGAAATTAATAGCTGTAATTACTATTGTTACAAGAATTGCACTCAAGTGGCGACATATTTTTGAATGGCTTCTTTCCAAACTAAGTATCCTTGACCATTTAAATGGACTCCATCAAATGTATATTGAGTATCTAATTGATTTTGTGAGTCTGATAAATGAGAATACACATCTATGTATTGATATCCAAACTCTTTAGCCATATCTATTAATTGTGAATTCAGTTCTACTACTTTGTTAATGTTTTGCCAATAACGAGTCACTTGATTGTTTATAGGTAAAACGCTTTGAATAAAGACTTCTGTATTTGGTATTTTATTGCGAAAAATAGCAATAATCATTTTGTAGTATTCAAAAGTTTTTTCTACAGTTCTCCTCTCATTTATCAAGTCATTAATACCAACCATTAAGAAAATCTTTTTTGGATTGGATTCTATTATTTCATTTAGGCGATTTAACATTCTATCTGTTGTATCACCGCCAATACCACGTTTTTTGATTTTTGTTCCCAACAACTCTGTCCATTCGCCTTCATCAGTTAAGCTATCACCTAAAAAAATAATTCCTAAGTCTGATTTAGGAAGTGTCTCAAACTGGCTTTTTTTATGGAGATATGCAGGATGATAAACAGTTTTGCCTGAATTGTCAAAATTTGCTTTATGAAAAACTTTAGCTGTTAAATATGATAAACCTCCTTTTCGTTGAACGAAGAAAGCTACCAAGACAAAAAACAGAATATTGAGGAAAAGAGAAGTCAATAATATGATTGTTATTCTATAGTTCATTTTGCAGACAGGATATTTAAATGGGAAGAATCTGGTTATAGTTATAAATTTACTTTCCTGAGCATCATTCAGCTATTAAGTGATAAACTCCTGTACTCGTTGCCACACTTTTTCTACCAAATCAGTACTCTCAGCATCAAACCACTCAATTTCCGGATATGCTTTAAACCAAGTGCGTTGTCGCTTAGCAAATTGGCGCGTGTGCAAAACTGTTAATTCTTGAGCTTTATCTAAAGAAATTTCTCCTGCTAAATATTGCTTGATTTCTTGATACCCTAAAGTCTTTAGCAAAGGTAAGTCGCTGCCGTATTTCTGGCAAAGATATTCCACTTCTGCGACTAAGCCATCCGCAATCATTTTCTCTGTTCGTCGGGCAATGCGGTGGGTAAGGTGAGCAGAGTCGCAATCTAAACCTATTTGTAGGATGGGATAGTTTGGAGGGTTTTCGCCTTGTTGCGCGGAAAGTGGAGAACCTGTAACATAAAATACCTCCAGTGCTCTTAAAGTTCGCACTGGATCGTGGGGATGAATCTTTTGTGCGGCAACCGGATCGACTTGTTGCAGCATGGTGTAAAGTTGGTATTGCCCGAGAGATTCTAACTGCGATCGCAATTGCGGGTTTGGTGCTACTCTCGGAATTTTCATCCCCCGTGTTACGGAGCGAATATATAAACCAGTACCACCTACTAGGAGGGGAAGAGTGAGACTGGCTCTTGAAGAGGGGCGCTCTCCTGCGGGGGAGCTAAGAGAAGAAATTAATGTTTGAGCCTGCTGTTGGTAGTCAGCCACTGTCATTGTATCAGTTGGGTTGCAGATATTAATTAAATAGTGTGGTACTGACTTCTGCTCATCTGCTGTTGGTTTAGCCGTACCAATATCAAAATAACGGTACACCTGTCTAGAATCCGCACTAATAATAAAACAACTCAATCGCGTAGCCAAAGCCAAAGCTAATCCCGACTTACCTGTCGCCGTTGCTCCACAAATCACAATTAATTTAACCATTTGTTATTTTGTCATTAATCACTAGTTATTGGTCATTATTCATTCAAAGTCCAAAAGACTAATGACTAATGACCAATAGGGTATATCCCCCAAATAAACTTCTCTTCAGAGTCCTCTAAAGTCGCCAGCAAGGCTTTTGTGTTAGAATTTTGGAGTGTTTTTGTACTCTACGCCTTTTTAGCGACTTCAAACCAAGAAATAGGAGATGATTCATGACGAGTAGTTACAGTGCCGCTCAGATTCAAGTTCTGGAAGGTCTGGAACCCGTCCGCAAGCGACCGGGGATGTACATTGGTACTACCGGTCCGCGAGGACTTCACCATTTAGTATACGAAGTGGTGGACAACTCCGTGGATGAGGCTTTGGCGGGTTACTGCACTCATGTGGAGGTAGAACTCAATGCTGATGGTTCTGTAACAGTGACAGACGATGGTCGGGGTATTCCTACTGATATTCATCCCCAAACAGGAAAATCAGCGTTAGAAACAGTGTTAACCGTACTGCATGCCGGCGGAAAATTTGGCAACGGTGGCTACAAAGTTTCTGGAGGTTTGCACGGTGTTGGTATTTCTGTAGTCAATGCTTTATCTGAGAGGATAGATGTTACCGTTTGGCGAGATAAAAAGGTTCATACTCAGGGCTATGAACGGGGTATTCCCGTAACAGAACTGCAAATTGAGCCAATTAAAGAAGACCGTACAGGTACTTCTATCACCTTCAAGCCAGACCCCGAAATCTTTACGACCGACACTGAGTTTGATTATACCACTCTAGCAAGTCGTCTGCGGGAGTTAGCATATTTGAATGCCGGCGTCAAAATTACATTTACCGATCACCGCTTGGAACTCCTCAAAAGTGGTACACCCAAGGTAGAAACCTACGAGTACAGAGGTGGGATAAGAGAATACATAGCCTACATGAACAGCGACAAACAGCCACTGCATGAGGAAATTGTCTTTGTAACCGGAGAACGCAATCACGTACAAGTGGAAGTGGCATTACAGTGGTGTGTTGATGCTTACACAGATAATGTGTTGGGTTTTGCCAATAATATTCGTACTGTTGATGGTGGTACGCACTTGGAGGGTTTGAAGGCGGTTCTCACTCGCACTTTAAATGCAACGGCTCGCAAGCGCAACAAACTTAAAGAAAATGAGCCCAACCTCAGTGGCGAACACGTTCGTGAAGGTTTGACTGGCGTTATTTCCGTCAAAGTTCCAGATCCAGAATTTGAAGGGCAAACCAAAACCAAACTTGGGAACACAGAAGTACGGGGGATTGTGGATTCTCTCGTAGGAGAAGCTCTTAACGAGTACCTAGAATTTCGCCCTGGTATCGCTGATTCCATTTTAGATAAAGCTATCCAAGCTTTCAAAGCTGCAGAAGCCGCTCGTCATGCTAGAGAAATCGTGCGGCGTAAATCAGTATTAGAATCTTCTCCCTTACCCGGAAAATTGGCAGACTGCAGTACTCGAGATCCTAAAGAGTCGGAAATTTATCTTGTAGAAGGGGATAGTGCTGGCGGGTGTTTTGATGGAGATACACTTGTAGCACTGGCTGATGGGCGATCGCTCAGTTTCAAAGAAATTGTCGCTGAGCAAGCGATGGGTAAAGAGCATTTTTGCTATACCATCCGCTCTCTTGGCACAATCGGTATAGAACGCATTATCAACCCCCGAATGACTAAGGCAAATGCTGAAGTTATCAAGGTGACTCTTGATAATGGGGAAACCATTGTCTGCACACCCGATCACCGTTTCATGTTACGTGATGGTAGTTACAAACAAGCAGCATTGTTAACACCGAATGATTCTCTGATGCCGTTGTATCGGAAACTGTCTGACACCAGTGAATCAGGAATTACCATTGATGGCTACGAGATGGCTTGGAACCCACGTTCTGATTCCTGGCTATTTACTCACCTCTTAGCAGATTGGTATAATCGATATCACAATGTTTATCAACTTGCAGATGGTGATCACTGCCATCATATTGATTTCAACAAGCGCAACAACAATCCTATTAACTTAAGACGTTTATCGGCTCAAGAGCATCTCGCACTACATCGCGCTCATATCGAACAAACATTGCATCGCCAAGACGTGATTGAAAAAAGCCGTAAAACTCGTCAAAGTCAGGAATTCCGAGCCAAGATGAGCAAAAGAATGCAGCAAGAGCAAACGCGGCAAATTCTCTCACAACAAGCTCGGGAGCAATGGGAAGATGAAGCGTACAAAGCTTATATGGTAAGTAAGTGGCGTGAATTTTATAATAGCAACGAAACTTACCAAGAGCAAAATTACGCACGACTCAATCAAGCACAGCAAGAATATTGGAGCAATGCAGCAAACTGTTTAGCTCAAGCTGAACGGGTTCACAATCATTTTGTTAATAACCCTCAAGCACGAGAGGCTCATTCATTGCTGGCAAAGCAACAATGGCAAGACGAGGCTTTATTGGAATGGCGAAGAGGAAAAACTCAGGAACAATGGACACCAGAGTTTAGAGCTTCGCGTAAGGCAGCGTTGCAGCAAACCTACTACAACAAAACTATTGCGGCTCTTAAGCAAATAGAAGTTGAACAAGGTAAGCTTGATTTGGATGCTTATCAGAAGCAGCGTTTGCAAACACGAGACAAGTCTTTATTGCGGTTTGACAACTTCTGTGAACGCTACTTTGAAGGAAACTTTGCTCTTGCAGTTGAAGCCGTTGCAAATTACAACCACCGCGTTGTTAAGATCGAACATCTTATTGAAGAGGTAGACGTTTACGACATTGAAGTTCCCCATACCCATAACTTTGCTTTGGCAAGTGGCGTATTTGTCCATAACAGTGCCAAGCAAGGACGCGATCGCAAATTCCAAGCCATTCTCCCCTTACGTGGGAAAATTATTAACATTGAAAAGACGGATGATACAAAAATTTACAAGAACACCGAAATTCAGTCGTTAATCACTGCTCTGGGTTTAGGTGTTAAGGGTGAAGAATTCGACGCTTCTCAACTGCGGTATCACCGAATAGTCATTATGACGGATGCTGACGTAGATGGAGCTCACATCCGAACCTTGTTACTAACTTTCTTTTATCGCTATCAGCGAGCCTTGATTGAGCAGGGGTACATTTACATTGCTTGTCCGCCATTATTTAAAGTAGAGCGAGGACGCAACCACTACTATTGCTACAGCGAACGCGAACTACAAAACCTCGTCCGCAACGAGTTTCCTGACAACGCTAATTACACTGTCCAAAGATTTAAAGGTTTGGGGGAAATGATGCCAGCACAACTCTGGGAAACCACTATGAACCCAGAAACTCGTACCCTCAAACAAGTGGAAATTGAGGATGCAGCAGAAGCAGATCGCATTTTCACGATTTTGATGGGCGATCGCGTTGCTCCACGTCGTGAGTTTATAGAAACCTACGGCTCGAAACTCAATCTTCTAGATCTAGATATATAAGATCGAAGAATGAGCCGGAGTTCAGGTACAGTAAAGTAAGCACTTAGCTAAGACGAGCGCTTAAAGAAGGACAAGTTTTTTGAGGTCAGCAGTTCACTGAACAATTCTTGAGCTATGGGTACAAGGGGAAAGAACTGATTTTTCCTCCCCTGCCTCAAGAACACAGACATACCGGATTGAAAGCGTTCCCATTTTTCGGGTTTCTTATATTTGAGTACGTTTTTGCCATAGAAAAATCAAGCGGCTAAATGTTTATGTTAAAAGTATTAACAATAACAATATATTCGCTCATATAAA
>JAQYWN010000779.1 GCA_029379265.1 Rhizonema sp. NSF051 | reverse complement strand
TTACTATTTATTACAAAAGTATTAAGTGATAATTGCTGATTTAATGAGCATTATTTTTAAGTAGAGGAATTGGTATTACGAAGAAAATAATTATCTGTAAGCAAAATAATTGCTATAGATACAGAGAAAAAGATTAATGTGCTGAACTACTTTAATTGGGATAAATTGGAATGCATATATTACATTTAATTAACCATATACAAGAAATTGGTAATGGGATTGTCAATGTAGCAGTTGATATAGCGTGTTTACAAGCGAAAGATGGTCACAATGTTGCTATAGCATCTGCAGGTGGAGAGTATGAGACATTACTAGCAGATTATAATGTCAAGCATTTTCAACTAAATCAGTCACGAAACCCGCTAAATATAATTAAAGCAGCTTGGCGTTATCGAGCGATCTTGCAAGAATTTCAACCGGATATTGTTCATGTACATATGATGACGGGTGCAGTGCTAGCATGCTCTTTAAAATACGGTTATGAATATAGTTTAGTGACTACTGTACACAATGAATTCCAGCGTAGTGCCGTACTCATGGGTTTAGGGGACTTAGTGATTGTAGTTAGTCAAGCAGTATACCAATCAATGGCAAGGCGTGGTATACCAAAGGAAAAAATGCGAGTCGTCAGCAACGGCACATTAGGAAGTCCTCGTTGCTCTCAAATAAAAGAGTATCAGCCAGTCCTTCTAAAACGTCCGGCGATCGCTACAGTGGCAGGGATGTATCGGCGTAAAGGAATTGGGGAATTAATTGATGCTTTCGCTTTGATTGCCAAAGATTTTCCCGAAGCCCATTTGTATCTAGTAGGAAACGGACCTGAACGCCAGTCATTGGAGATACAGGCTTTGAACACCCCTTTTGCAGATCGCATTCATTTTGAGGGCTTCCAATCACAGCCTCAACGCTATATGTTGGCAACGGATATTTTTGTCCTCGCTTCATACCACGAATCCTTTGGTTTAGTTATCCCAGAAGCGCGGGAAGCAGGCTGTGCAATTATTGGTTCAAATGTAGATGGCATTCCCGAAACATTGGACGATGGGCAGGCGGGTATTCTTGTCCCACCTAAAGATAGCCATACTTTAGCTGCAACACTGGCGCAGTTGCTAAATAATCCCGAGTTACTGCAATTGTGGAGAAATCGGGCATCTCAAAAGTTGGAACGGCTAAGCGTTCATCGCGTCCATCTAGAAACACTAACAGTGTATCGCGAGTTAAAGCCACATCATATTTACCCTGGCAAAGTTGTTCAGGCTACTGTTAACTCTAAATAAAGAATCAAGTCTACACTTTATAAACCAGGTTAAACCATCTACCTTATCCGTAACTGAATTGAATCAATTACTTTGCTGATGCTAAGTACCTCTTATGGCTTGATCATACTCTTATGTGTTCATAGTATTCAAAAGTACTGAAAATTATTTCCTGCAACAATTTTGAGCGGAGCAGCATAAATAGCAGACAACGCTTTCAACCTAATTTTACTTCTACTCGCTTAAAGAGAGCTATAAAACCTCTTTTCATTTGAGTTTTTATGATCGCATATCAAGAGCAAATTAAAATGAATCACATCAAAAAAATTATCAAAGAACTACGTCTGTCAGTAATTAACAGTTTGCCTGTAAAAGTAGCAAATCAGCTACCATTAGGAGCATTGACAAATAAACAACGATGGTCCATTGGAATTTATATAGGTGAATCTCCTGTTGATTTAGCGACTCCTAAAAATGTAAAAAATCCTGTCCTGACTCGTCGAGATGTAACGGATGTCAGAGCAGAATTTGTCGCCGACCCTTTTATGCTCAAAGTTGAGCAAAGCTGGGTTATGTTTTTTGAAGTACTAAATCAACAGCCGTATAGAGGAGAAATCGGACTAGCAACTAGTGAGGATGGAATGAATTGGAAGTATCAGCAGATTGTACTTGCTGAACCATTTCATTTATCCTATCCATATATTTTTGAATGGATGAATGATTACTACATGATTCCAGAAACCAATGAAGCAAATGCAATTCGCCTCTATAAGGCGTCTCATTTTCCTTCTGAATGGTGTTTTATTGGTAATCTCCTAACTGGTTTACAGTTTTCAGACGCATCTATTTTTCATTACGCTGGCAAATGGTGGTTATTTACAGAAACTAATCCTCAAGGCAGTTTTGATACTCTCCGACTGTATTATGCAGAAGAACTGCTTGGCCCTTGGTTGGAACACCCGAAAAGTCCGATTGTAGAGGGTGACGCACATATTGCTAGACCGGGGGGTAGAGTTGTAGTTATGAACGATCAGATTATTCGCTATGCTCAAGACTGCGAGCCTGAATATGGAACTCAGGTGCGAGCATTTGAGATTACTGAATTGACAACTACAACTTATCAAGAACGAGAAATTAGTCAAAGCTTATCACTCTCACCAACTGGATCTGGTTGGAACGGTGCTGGTATGCATCATATCGATCCTCATTTTATTAATGAAGGAAAATGGATCGCTTGCGTTGATGGTCGAGGTTAATATTTGGCGATCGCCACCAGTTTAGAAACGCTGTAACTTCTGCGTTCATCGAGTTTCTTTGTCAAAAGTCGCAAATATGTGAAAATGATAAAGTTTTATATTGATATCATAAAGTATGTGAAGTATTTACATGCTTTATGAAATACTCTATTACAGTACAGTCGAATTTTAGAGAGTCTATTCACGTACAATCAGAGAGCTTAGAAATACTGGCTTTTTTAAGTGGGAATTCTGCGTTTAATCAAAAAGTTATTGCCAGCTGGGGTCCCTCTACTAATATAGATATTTTCGTAAAATACAATACCCACACATCTAATACAAATAGCTTAGGGGCTTAAATATGCCGAAAACAAGCTTTTTGCTCAATCGAGAAATCATTCTCAGTGATTTAATCAATCTAAAAATGTATATGAGAGCGTTAAAGGTAATATCATATACAATTTTGGGCAAGGATATGCCTGTTATTTCTCCTGATCGTAATGTACTTGAACAAAAAATTCTTCCTTATTTTATTCAAGAGAAAGAGTTTGCTAAAGTGCTGTTTGCAGGATGTGGTTCTTACACCAAGCACTACGAGAAATGGTTTAAGCACAAAGAAGAGTATTCGACTATTGATATTAATCCATTTAAAAAACTTTACGGAGCTAAGAAACACATTGTTGATTCTTACTCTAATGTGGGAAATTATTTCCCAGCAAATTATTTGGACGTAATTATTTGTCATGGAATTTTTGGCTTTGGATGGAATGAACGAAAAGATGTTGAACAAGGATTTGCTGGTAGCTTTAAATGTTTACGTGATGGAGGTATCTTGGTTGTAGGGTGGAGAGACACACCAGCAACAAAACCTTTTCCGCTTGAAACTTGCCAAAGCTTAAGTCAATTCAAGCCATTTGTGTTTCCACCTGTTTTAACTTCACAACTAGTACTAGAGAAGTATCTGAATATTACAGATGGAACTGAAAAACATGTATTCAATTTTTACATTAAGTCGCCGTGATCAACTACGGGCATCATTATACATGAAAATATGCTTTTCCCTACTGCCTATGCCTAAGACAAGTTTATGTTCATAAGGTAGCTATAATCTCTTTCCTAAGATATACATGTGCAATACAACTAGATAGTGAGGTCATTATGCCAGAAGCAAACTTTTTAATTAATCCAAGAGTAATTTTGAGAGACTTAAGAGATCCGAAAATGTATATGAGGGCTTTTCAAGTTATCAAAAATTTTATTTTACGCCAGGAGATTCCCTTAGTTACTAATGACAGACGTATATTGGAACAAAAAATTATTCCTTATTTTCTTGACAAAGAAGAGTTTACGAAAGTGCTATTTGTGGGATGTGGTTCATACACAAGGCACTACGAGAAATGGTTTAAGTATAAGCAAGAATATTGGACTATTGACATCAACCCATTTAAAAAAATCTTCGGAGCCAAAAAACATATTGTTGACTCCTCAAGTAATTTAAATC
>JAQYWN010000778.1 GCA_029379265.1 Rhizonema sp. NSF051 | reverse complement strand
AAATCAAGGTAAAATAAGAAATAGTTATGCAAGATTACAACGATCGTTTTTAGATAACCGCTGTAATCTTGTCATTTTTTGATTTGTTCGATTAAGTCAATTTATGGCGTTTTTTGTACTCGGCAACTCTCATAGGGAGACTCATTAGTGTTTGGAACTCTCCGGCTGGTATTACATAACGAGGATCTACTTCCATTTGTTCATCTGTGACTAGATTTGTTGCGTTGCAAACGTTTTTCCACAAAGCATGCACTTCAATAGGCAATCTTGCTACATTTGGGTTATTATAAGTGGCGTAAATTCCAGTATGCTCCCAACTGTCTCTTCTGGCATTATTTGACAGCAATTCCATAGCCTCTTTGTTGATTTCACGATTATAAGAAACAATTGGAGCTTTTGTGTCTGAGCTATGCCCTCTAACACCAAGTTTTTGTGTTCTCATTTTGACAATAGATTCGTAATTAGCGAGTTCTGCTCTTGAAAGAGGTTTGATTTTGGCTTTCTGAATAAGTCCTACTATTTCATCATTATCTGGTACAGCATCCCATACTCCTTGTGTGACAAGACTTTCGCAATTAGCTAAAATTCTTTTCTTTAGCTCTTCTTGCTGAACTTTTATGGTTCCTGCTGGAATATATATAGTAATTGGTAATTCGCCAAAAAAGATAACTGCTTTACTGATAGGATTGTGTTGTGAGGCGTTTTTTGTTTTGGCTTTCATAAATTAAGAAGGAACTAGTGAAAAAAACGGCATACCTAAAGGTACGTCTATCATACTTTTTGGATCATATTTTCCAAGCAATATTCTTTCACCGATTGATATTGGTAATTGAAACAATTTGCAATGTTTTTCTTTGTTTATTACGTATAAATATGTTCCATCTGCTCTTTCTTTTAAATCGTCTATGGCTTTTTCGATAACCAATTTAAATTCAAAATAACGGCTAGATTGTCTTGCTGGCACTAGAATATTTTCATTTTTGTCGTCTTGAGCATAAATAGTCTCATTAAATTTAATAAAACGAGAATATCCGGTATATTTTACCAATGACGTTGATATATTTTTTGGAGTACCAGATACAAACTTTATTCCATCAACAATTAAACACTCTTCATTTGTGCTTTTGCCATAATTAGCGTCCAGCAATTTTCTTCTTTTAGCTTCGCCCATTATTTTACAGACTACAAATTTTTTATCATTATTGCATTTTAATATATCTTCTGGGACAACGATCGCCCCTCATTTTTCTATCGCCCCAATCCTACTTTTTCTCCTCCATCTTCCGACATACGCGATTGTGGACTTCTAGCAACTTTGCCCACTTCGCAACACTCATATTCTCCCACTGCGCTAAGTTGCTGAAGTTTCCCCCATTCATCTGATAAATAGACTCCAACCAATCGTCATAACTTGGAATTTCTATATCAAAAGCTTTTTAAAGTGAGATAAATTCTCACATAATCCTCCCCCGAAATCTTACTAAACCGCCCCTGAGACTGTCCCCACTCTATTGCCGCACCGCCCCACGAGATACATGCAGTACTGGCAAGTTTTAAATACTGATCTATAGAAGTAAGTCCCCGAGCCTTTTCCAATTGTTCAATATCTTTGCTCAGCACTTGGCGGAATACCAAAATATCGCCATTGGTTAAGGTGCAAGAACGAGGAACAAACACATCACCCGCAGCATTCTCCTCTGCTTGAGCTGTCAGTTCTTTCCAAGAGCCGATCGCCTCAAAGTTTGCTGGATATTGTTCAGTGAGCAAAGTGACGAAAAATGTAATTAGCTTCTCGTCATCATCTTTACGAATAGTGTCGGGGATACTTTGTGCTTTCCCCCAACCAATGCAGAGTATTCGCCCTAGCTCACGGTAGAAAGATGGTGAAGTCATACTTATACCTTCTTTAGTTGTCGTCATGGTTCCAGGTTTTTGCTCTGTGGCTTTTAAGTCGCTCGCCATAGGCTGACGAAATATTGCATTCTTACCAGAGGCTAGGGTGAAGGATAAGGTTAAAGATTCTGGGGGAGTAGCAGCGATCGCTTCTTTGGGAGGCTGAGGGGGAGTCGGTGTGACTTCAGTAAGTTTAGGCATCAAAATGCAATAAATATAACAATGCTATTTTACCGTAGCTGTTGCATTTTGAAATATTAAATTAGACTGTCGCCGCTTCAATATCCTCGATTTTAGGTCTTTCCATTGTTTAATTACGATTTTGCACCAATGCTTCACCCTTATATAAATCAAAAAAGAAAAGCAAGGTGAAGAACTTGGGATTGCGTTGTTTAGCACCAGTGCTTGCCTTAGTGAAGGATATTGGAAAGACAAAGGGCGATCGCTGTTCAAAAACGCTGCTGTGCGGTCATTCCATTATTTAATTACGTTTTTCTAGCAATGCTGTCTCCTTATATGAATACAAAGTAAAGCAAGGTGTTGGACTATTGGACATCTGACGCGATTGGCTGAAAGAAATACCAAGGGGCGCTCGCTGCTCTAACACCGAGCTAGGCTTCAATATCTTTGATTTAGTACCATTCCAATGTTTAATTACGATTTTTTAGCGATGCTGTCGCCTTATATAAATTAAAAGCAGCGCACGGTGTTCAATCATTAACTATTCTCAGAGAAAAATCTGAGGCGCGATCGCTGTTCCGACTTCTCAAGTCAAAGCATCGCTAAGTTCAAAAACTCGGTTACACAACCATTGCATTGTTTAAACACAAAAAATCGGTGATGCTTCGCCCTTATATAAATACAAAAAAACGCAAGGTGTTCGATGTATTAAGTGCCTTGAATCGACATGCCATTGACGGCGAATTCAAGTTCTAGCATTGATACCCCAGCACCAGTACCGCGTTTAACATCAGGTGGCTTCCAGCGAACAGGGACGCAGCCTGTGTAGACAATAGGTGAGCCATCAGTTTCTGACTCTGGACAAACTGTCATGGCTTGTACGGTTACTGTTATCGCTTCGCCGCAGTAACTTTCGATAGTGGCAAGCACATCATTATGGATATTTGGATCATATGGAGTCCTTAGCGTCAGATTAGAATAGGTGCGCCGCCCCACTGTTATGTAGTCCAAATCTTGTAAAGGATCAGGGTATCTCGACACTTCTCTCGAACCATCTCCGCCTGATTTTTCGGTTACAGCGAGTTGATTGAATGGACCGCCAATTTGCACGATGAACTCTGACTCGTTCTTTGCTGGCATACTTAGTATAAATAATTGTGTTCATATACTTAGTATTCTGCCATATTGAAACGCGAGTTATGCGACTAAAAAAGGAAAAACGATATTGGGTTGATTGAAATATTGTTGATTTGGTTTGCAACTGATCAAAGATAGAAGAATTAAAAACATCGATCACTCCCCTCACACAAATATTGCAATCTGCAACATATTTGCTAAAATATAAGCATCGCCACGAAGAGGAAAAATTTAATGCCAATACAAAAGATTGACCAAAGACTGTACAAAATTCAACTCAAAGCATTAACAGAAAAAAGTGTACCCATGCACCTAGCTAAAGTTGCAGCTACAGTAGTAGCTCGGGAGAATATTCCAGGGAATTGCCAGGAGCGATCGGCGTCTGAACAAGATGTAATTAATCAAGTTGTCCAATATCTGAATTAATAGAGTTAATTGAGAATGAATCATAAAACAGAGCGAGCTATAACTGAAATTTGGTGGAAAATAAATGAAGAAATCTCAGAGATTCAAGGATACTCGTATCCTAACTTTGTTTGGAGATTAGGGTTTAAGCCAGAAAATGAATATTTAACCAATGAAGGGTATCCTTTAGGAACAACATGTTGGTATATTTATTTCAAAGCAGCCGGAGAAAAAAGATTTTGCTGCAAAGATACACCTATTGAAGCTGTTATCTTTGGTGTAGATTCTTTAATTTTGCAGTTAGATGACATGATAAAATCTGATTCTAATGAACCGATAAATAATCTGTTATCGCTAAAACAAACGATTAGCTTAATAATAAAAG
>JAQYWN010000777.1 GCA_029379265.1 Rhizonema sp. NSF051 | reverse complement strand
GTATAAATCTTTGTCAATAAATACTAGGGTGTAGTAAAAGGATAGGGAGACATAATCGCGACTATGTAAAAAATCAAGTACTATTTGAATTTCTTGTGAAGACAACTTCTCTTTAAGTCTGTCAATTATCTTAATTTTAATAATCTTCTGCCAACTATAAATTACTTTTGGATGCTTTGGATTACCAAATTTTTCGGGAGATACCAGGTTGATAGAATCTAAATAACTTAACTTGCTTGAAGTCACTTCGGTTAAAATGATGGCTTCTTGTCGATTGAATCCACTTGTCATTATTTTTTAAAACATTTGTTTTAATTTTATCGTACTTTAAATACATAAAGCACAGTTTCTTCTAACACCAACTACAGTCTGCTACATCAAAAATATTTGTGAAATTTTGCATCTAAGTATTGGGGTAGACGAAAATCGCTGTAACTCCTCGAAATACGTTGTTTTATTGTAAGATCTGCCTCACTTGGACATGTATCAAGCCTCTGTCAGACATCTACGTATTTAAAAAGGACGTAAGGATAGGAGTTACAGCGATCGCCTATCGAGAAAAAACACCGCCTCTTGCCGTCTAAATTGAGCTAAAACGCTAGCTTGTCCACTTGGACACAACTTAAAATATTCATTATTAAATCGCCAGAATGCTTATAATGCAAGCAAAGCGATAACATAAAATTAATAGTTTAGAAAGTCGCCTGAATTAATGTTAAATAGTTCACAATTTTAAAACAATGATTCCACAGCTAATTTCTAGGTATGCGATCGCTACACCGACCACACAGCAAGGTATTCCACAATCTACGTGTGTACATGCTGTCAAGGGGTACAGAAGGTATAAAAACGTAAAAATGCCGTTACATCAAGCGTTTAGCCACTAAAACATAAAAAATTCCACAATTGCTTGTGGAGTCATATGCAATCTATTCTTTTTTGACAAAATGCATCAGAACCAATGAATCTGTGTCAGCAAATTGTTAGCCCACACCTCAGAAACTGGTAACACGACATCAGCATCTTGCACGATAATCTGGTGATTAAATATTGGTAACCGCACTTTGCCAGCAGCAAATTTTTCTAACCACCCGATGACATCTTTGTAATCGCGATATCGTGGATCGCTTTCTTCCCACGAGTAAGCATTGAGATTTTTTCTAGCAATGATAATCTCAATTTGCTTGAGTCTTGGTGGATGATCGCTGTATGGCGGCGAGTCACCATGAGCAAATCTATAAGTATTGATTTCCTCATATGCCGCATTGAGTGCTGTCTGAATCCGAGCAGGTACAGGATAATCTCTAGGAAAATCTAAATCAGAAAGTTCGGTGCTTTCCTCCGTGGGAAACGCCGCAATAAATTCGCCAACTGTTGCGTATGACATCGTATTTAGTAGGCGCGATCGCTTTTTGTAAATATGAAGGGCGATCGCTCCTGTTCCTATTATTTGCTCTTAGCTGTAGGGGTTGGTGTGGTAACCACAGGCGTTATAGGAATTTCAGTTGTAGAGGTAACAACTGGTGGAGTCACTACTTCAGCCACTGGATTTAATGGAACATTAGGTGGAGTAATAATCAGTGGCGGAATTGCTGATGGGTCTTCGTAAAGTGCCCCAACCTTCAGCGCACTCTCTACTTCCTCTGGTTCAGCAAATAATATTGAGTTTGGTAAGTAATCTTTGCCGTTATGCTTCAACCACTGGACGACTCTGTAACCTCTTTGTTGTGCCATGATGTTTATTTTAATTGTACTTAGTTTTTGTTAATACTGACTACGTAGAGGCCCGGTATTATTGAAATTTAAAAAGCCACGAAGGCTTTAGGGGCGATCGCGGCTCAATTAAAAGCAAAAAGTTCTAACGTTTCGAGAATTGTTGTTTTTAGTCTATGTGATTTTATTCCAGATTGCAATATGGGGCGGTGGGGTATAAGGAGGCAATCTATTCAAATAGAGATTTGTATTTAATTTTGCAATATATATGCTATAATTATTGCAGTACCGAAGTTAGCGCTAACTAACTTCTTGTCAGTACTGGTTACTACTCAATCATCACTTGAGGTTCACATGACGCATTCTAACATTATTTGGGATAGTCTAATTGCTTTACCACAAAAAACTGAAGAAGATTTTATCTTTTTTAATAAGATTTTTAAATCATTTTTGCCAAAATATATTCTTGAAAAAATTATTCAAGTAAAGTATGAAAATGACTTAAGTCATCATTTCACAACGTTTGACTTAAAGACTCAAAACTGGTTTTCATTTACTTGGGCTGAAATGTTGTTGCCAAATCTTTATTTTGAAGATGGGACAGAAAAGATGGACAAAGAGATTGATAATGAAATAATTTTGACTGAGCAACAGATTTTAAGTACTGAAGATGGCGCAGCAATGTTTGAATTGGGTAAAATAAATAGTTCTTCAAGCAATTCTCTTTATACAATACTAGTAGATTATGATGAAACTCAAACTTTTTGGCATATTCTTCTAAATCAGCAATTTCAATCAAAGCCGTGGTTGAATCTTTACAATACATTAAAAAAGAAAGCAATACTTCCCAAGAAGAAAGTAAAGTACGAACATATTCTTCGCGATTTAATTGCTATTTCAGAAAATGGGGTGACTGAAAAGTTTACTCCGGTGGGATACATTGATATTTTGACTGCTTCACACATAATTGAAGTCAAAACATTGACTATGTGGAAGCATGGGCTTGGGCAACTTCAAGCTTACTCTTGCTACTTTCCAGACAAAAAACGCAGATTACATTTGTTCGATTGTCAAAAAGAATCAAATGTAATGGAGATTATTAACGTTTGCAATAAGTTAGGAATAGAAGTTACTTATACTTTAGGTAAAGCTTATTCTTAAGACCTAGTCTTTTAACTGGTATTTACAAAAAACCGCGCTGAATTATCAGCGTGGTTTTTTTGTAAATACCAAGCGCGATCGCCATCTAATACTCAATCATCAAGAAGTAATATTTTGCACAAAGAATCCGTATGCGGCTTCGCACAAACATTCTTCAACGCTTTCACCCATACGGATAACATTACCACCGTACAAACCAACTTCTTTGTCGAACCATTGCTGTCCGACAGAACCGCTATAAGCTGTAAAGCCGAAGGTACGGCTGTAAGGCAGAGTCACAGGCATAACACGCAGTAACGCCATGTGATTTCCCCACATCCGCGATAGATTCACCTGTCCGGCAATGTTGGGATTACCCGTGGTGACATAGGCAGTGCCAACTACAACTTTCTTGATTCCAAACAGCGATGCTACATATTCCATAGGAACAATACCACCAGCGCGGAGGGAGACTCCAGTTCGTGCTTGGTAGCTAGCCACTATCTGAGGATTGGTAAACAATGCTGTTGCACCATGCTGTCCTAGTACCATTACGTTAGGTTTGGCTAACATGGCATCCATTGCAGCGCTGATGACACTAATTGGTGTCGAACTTGGATCGCTGAACTGGGAACTACCACTTAAAGTTTGAACCTGTGCTGGTAGATAGTTGCTAGCGTTGAACACCAAGTTTGCACAGCGCTGCTCTCTGTCAAGTTTGACTAGACGCATTAGTTGCTGTCCTACGGCATGACTAGAAGCGATCGCACCTGCGGACATTGGCAATCCGGCTCTGTCAATTTCCCGCATAGGAATCGCATCTTCTAAACCATAATCCTTCGTGTTTGAGGTTATGATGTCGTGTTCAAAAGATACCCGCGGTGTGCGACTTGTTCTAGCAACGTCAGTTCTTACGACAGTAAAAGCGTCAGCAGGTTTGTATTTCTGAAAAGTATATTCAGTGGCGCCCATCAAATCAACGACAGGTAGAACATCTTCATGAATTAATTCTTCGCCGTCATCTTCATTGGGTGCATAGCCGATCGCCAGCGCATGCAGTTTTGGATCAGTGAGATTATCTGGATAATTACCCGGAATAGCAATTCCGCTTGTATAAACCATTATTTTATAAATTCCTTGTTATATAG
>JAQYWN010000776.1 GCA_029379265.1 Rhizonema sp. NSF051 | reverse complement strand
ACAATGAACAATATGAACTTGATATTAAGAGATTTATTTGGCATCTTAAAAGTAGTTGAAGATGTTTATGCACGCATCAGAAGGATATTAGTCCCACCAAAAGCCTACTCTTGGCAAACTTTAATTTATTTGAGCGTTTTTTCTTTGTTAATGTCATCTCTTTCTCTAGGTTATGTCAAAGATATAATTGCACTATTCGGTTGGTTGTTTTTAATAGCTGGTACTGCTTGGTATACAACTGATAACCCTTTGGTTATCCCAAGTACCAATATGCCTGTAGGAGCAGTTATTACTGGATTTTTAATCAGCGTTTTCGCCTTTGGTCGTGAAGAAAATGTGATTACAACAAGAACAATAGTACTCTGGCCAACAATTTCGGCAATCATTAAAGCGATTCCAGAATTTTTTGAAGGAAGTGGTACAGACTCAAAAGCTCAAATACCTAAGTTAGAAGAACGTCAAAAAATTATAATTTTGCTTGCTAGTTGCATGGTGATTAGTTGCTGGATACAATTTTCTTTTGTCACAGATAATTGGTTAAGACAGTATCCTAGTTTGCTGGTAGATGGTGATAAGCGTAGTGCCTTTGTTGTTAGAACTGAACCAACCATTAAAATTCCCAAAAATGGGGTGACAATTCTCAACAAATTACAGCCACAAGTTACTGAACAAATAGATCAACAACCTTGGTCACAAGTAGAGCAGTGGCTAATAAATGCTCCTCAAATAGTTTCTAATCTAGGGAGAAAAGTCATACAAGCAAATCTGGCGCAATATGAAGAAAAGTCTCTATGGCGGGTGGAACCACGTATATCTAATGTTAAGTCTGGATATCAGCTGGATTTATTAAGTATCTGGAGTGGTCCCAGCGCGAACCCAGCGGGTTACTACTTGAGAAAGTCCTGTCGGATCGATCCAATTTCAGCCGGGACAAACAACTCCACCACAATTGTTAAGAACACCGACCGGAAAAACACTATTGCAGAAGTTGAATGCGACTCTGTCATTAAATTTATCAAGAACGGACCGCCACCTCAACAGTGAAGGTTAGAAGTTAGTGGATGGTGGATAGTGGATAGTGGATAGTGGTTAAAAACCTCAACAACTACCAACCAACAAATAACAACTAACAAAAATATCATGAGTTTGAGCAGAATTTCTGTAATTGCAATGAATGTGTTTCGGGAAGTCGTGCGCGATCGCATTCTTTATCTCATCGGCTTTTATGCTTTAGCACTAACCACTGCTATCCGCATACTTCCTGAATTTAGTGCAGTGACACAAGATAAAATGTTTTTAGACTTTGGTCTGGCGGCAATAAGTGTCATAAGCTTAATTGTTGCTGTATTTGTTGGTACGGGACTGATCAACAAAGAAATTGAGAAACGCACCATTTTGGTGTTAATTGCCAAACCTGTTAGCCGCAGCGAATTTATCATCGGCAAATATTTAGGATTACTGGCAGTGCTAGGCTCACTTGTCGCCACAATGACAGCGATTTACCTGGCATTTTTACAATTTGGACATGTTGCTCATCAGACAGCAAGTATTTTGATTGCCGCAGTTTTTCTTTTCCTACAGTTGTGCTTGATGACTGCCGTCGCTCTTACCTTAAGTATTTTTACCAGTTCACTGTTAGCCACAGCTCTAACCTTCGCTGTGTATTTAATGGGGAATATCACTCAATATTTATTAAAATTTGGTCGTTTGGGTCACAACCCCAGAATTGAACACCTTACTCAAGGTTTGTATCTAATTTTACCTGATTTAGCTCGATTAGACTTGAAAAACGATGCCGTTTATGGTTTGGGGGCGTTACCTAACCTAACTGCACTATCTTTTAATGCAGTCTATGCCTTATTATATAGCGCCATGCTATTGGCGTTTGCAGTCGTGATCTTTTCGCGACGTGAATTTTAACCAACCAACCGTAAATATCCAGCTGAAGGGAGAGAGTATTGGGCGAAATATTGGGGGCGTCTGCAACCGCGAAACCTGCCTGTGAGAGTACTCTCACAGGCAGATTTCGCGTCAAGAGAGCCGAAGCAAGGGTGCTAGTCTACTGTGAATCTTCTGCCCAGCGCTCTTCGTGCGCGACGATGAGATATCTAGTTTAACGGCTGGATATTTATTTTTATCGATCTCCCTAAATTCTGACTCCTTCGCATCAAAATAATCTAAACACGAAAAATTTGTAAACATAAGCGGAAACCACTTAGATAGTAATGTAGATAGGACTATGCATATGAAAAACAGGACGTTTTACAAAATTATGATTATACTTAGTTCCCTAAGCTACGAGAATAGGTCAAATTGTGACTAAATAATTTGCAATTTAATGCAAAATTGTGCATTTATATAGCTATTGATTCAATCGGTGCAAGCTATAGCAACCGATGTGGGGGATTTTTGGAGCAAATAGAACCATTAAAAGTTTTTTTTAAAAAAAACTTAAATGGAACCCTCAACCGTGTTAGTTCATCTTTAATCACGGGAACAATAGCAGCAGTTGATTATAGCTGTCCGTAATCTATTGTTACCTGGAGCCATTGAGACGAGCCTTATGCCAGCAACATCTTTTTACGCAGATGCCGCTTACGATGCCAAATTATCCAGCCAAGTGTTCGATCCAGAACTCACTATTGATGAAAGTGAGTTGCCGACAGATGATTTAGATGATCTGGAAATAGCTTCTGCCGACTCTGCTAGCTTTGCTTCAAGTACTAACCGTCGCAGCACAGACTTGGTACGTATATATCTTCAGGAAATTGGGCGGGTTCGCTTGTTAGGGCGGGACGAAGAAGTTTCAGAAGCTCAAAAAGTCCAGCGCTACTTGCGGTTGCGGATAATTATGTCGAATGCCGCCAAGCAAGAAGATCAAGTGCTTTCGCTTTATCTTCATATCATTGAAGCTCAAGAGCGTCTGACATCTGAATTGGGACATCGTCCTTCTCTAGAACGGTGGGCTCGCTCTGCTGGTATGGAAGTGTTAGATCTTAAGCAGATGTTAGGACAGGGGAAACGTCGCTGGGCTGAAATTGCTAAGTTGAAGGTAGAAGAACTAGAGAAAATTCAAAGCGATGGACTTTCGGCAAAAGAACATATGATCAAGGCTAATCTCCGCCTGGTCGTATCTGTTGCTAAGAAGTATCAAAATCGTGGCTTAGAATTATTGGATTTAGTCCAAGAAGGTACTCTGGGCTTAGAAAGAGCAGTTGAGAAATTTGATCCGACTAAAGGTTATCGCTTTAGTACTTATGCTTACTGGTGGATACGTCAGGGAATCACACGAGCGATCGCGACTTCTAGCCGTACAATCCGCTTACCTGTTCACATTACAGAAAAGCTGAACAAAATCAAAAAAGCTCAACGTAAAATTGCACAAGAAAAAGGTCGTACTCCAACCCTAGAAGATCTTGCCCAAGAGTTAGACATGACCCCAGCACAAGTGCGGGAAGTGTTATTACGAGTTCCTCGCTCTGTCTCTCTCGAAACCAAAGTAGGAAAAGATAAAGATACAGAGTTAGGAGAATTGCTGGAAACCGACGGCGTCACACCAGAAGAAATGTTAATGCGGGAATCTTTACAAAAAGACTTGCAGAATCTTTTGGCGGATTTAACTAGCCGCGAACGTGATGTGATCCTAATGCGGTTTGGTTTAGCAGATGGCCATCCTTACTCATTAGCAGAAATTGGACGAGCTCTTGACTTATCACGGGAACGGGTAAGGCAAATTGAATCCAAAGCCCTACAGAAGCTGCGCCAACCCAAACGGCGCAATCTCATCCGCGACTACTTGGAGTCACTTAGTTAGTCATGGATCATTGGTCATTGGTGATTCACAGATCACCAATGATCAACAATAAATGACTTCATCAATTCCCAAAATTTCATAACTTCTGTGTCAAGCACTTAAGAGTGATCCATTCAAACTAGATCTCTCGTCGTATAGCAATCCTAAATCATTTGTAAAAAATCACAGTTGTTGATACTCTTAATAAA
>JAQYWN010000775.1 GCA_029379265.1 Rhizonema sp. NSF051 | reverse complement strand
AATATTCACTCTATCAACAACTGTGATTTTTTACAAATGATTTAGGATTGCTATACAAACTTTTATTTATTTGTGCCTACCCCTCATGGACACAGACTTGTCACAAACGCTTGGCGTTTTTCAACAAACGATTGAGATGGTTTGTCTACTTCGTAAAGAGCTTCTAAAGCATCAGACCAAAGGTTAAAATGTCAAGACGACTTTGTGACTTTCTTCCTCAGCGATCATCGTCGCCTACCGCAATCAAAACGACTTGTGGAGAAATTGAGGGAAATTTGTTGAGATCTGAGTTTTCCAGAAGTTGCCAAGCCGGAATTTTTGTGTAAACTTGCACCGGAGGAATTGAGTAATCAACTAGAGGTTGCAATCCGAACGGAGAACGCCACTGCAACAGTTTGTCCAATTTGCCTTTTTTTGGAGGCTTTTGTATGATCGCATCCAGTTGTCGGGGATATAAGAAACTGAAAAGCTGGGATGAATTTGCAACTTGCAGCATTGAAACTTAGTTTAAAAATCTAGATTATCAATAAGTTCTTCTATAACAGATTGTTTACTTTCTTCAGGTAAATTATCAAATACCTTCAGTAAAAGTTCTGGAGATGCGTTTTTCACAAACCAGTCATCACTAGGATTTTCTTGAATATTTAAAAAATATTTTAAACGTTCTTCTACAGCTTCCTTATCAGGTTTATCTATTTGTCCGACTCTATTTAACCAATCTCCCTTTATATCTTTAAAACAGTTAGCGTCAACAGTACAAATCTGATGAACCCAAGCGAAAGACTGTTTATCAAGTCCATTCCTAACGGTTGCATTAATTGGGTAAGCCGTCGGTAACCCTTTATCCCTTTCTCGCGTACTTGAAGTTAAAGGAATTACAGTGAAAGTCTCCATGTAGTTTAAATCATCTTGAAATTTATCGAATGTCCAAATAATATAAGGGTGTTCCCCCCGAAACACCCTACTAGAATTAATTATTTGCGTGCAAGAAGTAGTTTTACAAGCAAAATTACCTGGTTCATCCAAATTATAAATGTGAATATGACCAAGTTTACAACGAAGAGATACGCGGTAGGGATTTATGAAATATATCCAACCCTGTCTAGGTTTCTGTCCAGTCACTTGATAATCCTAATCTAATTCACTTATTAATTTTTCTCTTTCGGCTTGTAGGTTAAGTAGAACTTTTTCTTCTGGTTTATGTTGATTTTTAACTGCAATCATTGGAGCAGTGGTATATATATAATCTAACAACTGCTTCATTTGATCTTGCCCTGATCCTGACCATTCTCTTCTAATATTATCAAGCACTAACTTCAAGCTAATAGGTAGTTGCAAATCATCAATAGTTTCTGCTTCTAAACCAAGTTTAATCAACGTGATACTACCATCATTTTCTATACTAATTTCTTTGCCATTCATTTTATTTAAAGCAGTATCAATATCCTCGTGCCAAGGACCAAAATGATAATAATACCAATTTAGTTCAGTAAGTTGTTTTCCGGTCCATTTAACAGCATAAAGGTCTGCCAAATACAAAAACTTAATGATTTGTATTTTTGTGATATACCCTTTTGTTGCGTAGACAAAGTATTTTATGAGTCTGTCCAACATTGTTTGCTACTCCTTATACAGATTAAGTCTCAGTGGATATAAAACTAATGAATACAACAAAAATATTATCTCACTTTCTGATATTAAAAAAAAAAGCTTGAGCACAACGTCGTGCTGCCCTATCGTCAATAATAGCAGCACAGTCTATCGACATTTGCCAGTTACAAAGGCTAGCTCTTCGAGAGTAGATGAACATAACATAATTAAAGTTGCACAAACTTTACAGATACAGCTTGCGACGCTTGCACGCCAATGTGCGAATCTTTCAAAAATTTGCAAGCGTTCTTCCTTGCTTGCACCAACGCCCCCATTTTCACCAAAAGTCATCGTACCAAGACAAAGTTCGGAAACACGAAGTCCACTTGAACCAAACAATTTGTATCTCATCACTTGTTTCCCTCTATACTCCAAGAAAGTGATCTTTGCCTAATTGTAATTGCTTATAGCATTTGCCGAAAATCTTGATCCAAATCACTCCGCCTGCTCCGAAAAGCCATTCTCGAAGCAATTGCCGAACGTGCGGGAGTGAGTAAAGCTACCATTTATAGATGGTTGTCCAGCAGACGTACAATTCTCTCAGGATGGAAGAAACTTACTATAAAATGTTTGAAAATATCAAGAACAGGCAAAACTTCACTTAAAATTATAAGAAAGTTTATCAGCCTTACAAAGCTCAGATAATGATAAACGAGCAATTACTAGAACGTATTGTCCTCAAACTAAAAGTGCTAGCAGAAAAGCCTGTAATTATAGGAACTCGCTTGAGCGTTGAGTATATTCTTAACCTGCTTACTTATGGTACAAATATCGGAGAAATTCTTGAAGAATATGAGGGTTTGCGTCCCGAAGATATTCATGCTTGCATTCTGTTTGCCTGTAAATCAATAGCGAATACAACACTCATCTCTGTTGTATAGAATAGGGTTTTAAAAGAGTGTTCTTATAAAAATAGCTGAGAGTTGAATGCTTTGCATATTTCAACACAGAGCAATAACTCTGTGTTTATAGCTGTGTGTCCTTTCTCGCTTATTGTGTTTGAGAGCCAGAAATCTGGCGATCGCGCTGTCGTCAACCCAGTTTCTTAGGAATATTTACACAATTTACAAACAGACTATTCAGTTTTTGGATGCGTAAATATTTTTCTTTGTTATTCTACATTTTTACCGAACCGATGCCATTTCCAAACATAAGGTGGTTTAGCAGTGCTGGTAGCTGGAGTAGGAAGCGCGAATAGAGGCGTCATAGACTTGACGTTTTCTATGTCGCAAGTATTTTGCAAGCAGCCCAAATCAAACGCTTTTTGAACAGTCTGCAACAGGGAGTAGTGACTATAGAGTGTATTATCTTGAATTCCCCTTGGGCCGTTATTGGTAATGACAATGGTAGGAATATGGTTGTTTTGTGTCTTATCGTCTTCGTCCCAGGTAATAACGATCGCATTGTTACCCCGCGACCAGATGTCTGATGTCATAATTTGATCTACAATACTGCCCACATATGTGTCACCATTTCTCACCAGAGACCGATCATTATTGTCACCAGGGGTTGTAGGTTTTGGACAGTCTTGCTTGTTACCATGCATATCATGGCAGATATCTGGGACAATCATACCAAAGTTAGGGACTTGACCACTCCGAAGATCCTCTGCGAGTTGCGTGTCAGCTACGATATTCTGAAACTCTTCAGGAGTGTCTTGCACGTGGGCAAAGTTGAGAAAGGGGTTGTGCTTAGAGGCATATAATTTATTATTTTCATCGGGGAACACCTCACCTGGGTAACCAGTGTAAGGTAGCGACTGCTGGTAAGACTTCCAGGTTAGCCCTTTACTCTCCAATTGATCAGCCAAACTAGGGGCATCTACTCTATTGTCCCGGTAAAAATTATCGTCTTGGATACCAAAGTAGCTACCACCAATTAGACCGACGTAATTAGGCTCACTGGGATGTGTCAAAGCGTAGTAATTGGTAGCCAATCCATAATTCTGTGCTAGAGCAGTAATTCGCGGTGCATCTGGGTTACCAATAACGTCATAGGCGTGGTTTTCCATGACTATCTCAAAAATATGGTCATATTTGGGCACGTGCGAGTTCTTGGTAGCTGCTTTTGCTGAACCGATAACGCCACCTACAGCTAAGATGCTTGCCAAAATGCTAATACAACTAGATTTGAGTAAGCTGAGGGATTCAATTTGATTGAACTGGGGAAAAATACCGAAGTGAATTTTCATAAAGCCCTGGTGTGTACTAAAGAACCGCAAACAAAAAACTATCACCATGACTTTAAGAAAAAGCTAAAGGATATTTAAGACTATTTATTTAATGTTCAGAGAATAACTTCCTGACATAGTGGATGGGCTTTTCTTCTGTGGCTATATCATTTGAGTGTAAAAC
>JAQYWN010000774.1 GCA_029379265.1 Rhizonema sp. NSF051 | reverse complement strand
CTACTATATTTTAGCAACTACTTAATATCATTGCAATATCGCAAACACCACCCTCGCCACAACCCCTTGCACCAAATCCTCGTCAATCTTCTCAGGGATAAAATTACGTTTCGGCATTTTACGAGTTCCAGTGTGATGATATTGCATTGTCTCATTCATATCAGCCCAGATAGCAATACCCCTCACCAATACTCGAACAGATCGCTTCCCCGAGCCACTCCTCACCAATTTCTTCGTACCAGGGTAATGCAATTGCTTTTGTCTTAACGTAGCAGGAGTCAAGTCAGCCCAAGGAGAATTGTCATCAGGATCTTGTTCGCGGTCAAAACTGCGTTCAACTTGCTGTTGGTACTGAGCAGCTATTTGCTGAAGGATTGGCGTGGGGTTTGATATTGTATTCCTTGCTGCTTGCAGTTTAGCGATTGCGTCTCCGAAAAAGTTGGTAGTAAACATTGGTTTTTATTTTTAATATACCAGAAAATGTTCTTTAGGGCTTTCCAATATTTCAAAGTGTTGAATGAGGTGTGATTGCTTGTCTGACACCATACGAAAGTTCAATATCTTTGATATTCGGTCTTTCCATTGTTTAATTACATTTTTCTAACAATGTCTCTGCCTTATATAAATTGAAAGAAAAACAAGGTGTCAGACATCTAAACTACCAATGCACCAACTTTGCTCTAGCTGAAGAAAACACGAGAAGCGATCGCCGCTGCTCAAACATCAAGCACCACTTCAAGCTTCAATATCTCGCTATATATACCTTTCCAATAATTACTTTCGCTTTTTTGCTGATGTCGTCGCCTTATATAAATCAAAAGCAAAGCAAGGTGTCAGATGTCTGAAACACCAACGAGCCGACTTTGCTCTAGCCGAGGAAAATCTAAGTAGTGATCGCCGACACCAAAACAGCAAGCAACATTTCGTTTTCCCGCCACCGCGTCAAAAACCCTGCTGTACAACAAAAGCAATATCAAATTACGTTTTGGAGCCGATGCCTCCGCCTTATATAAAATTCAAAGTAAGCAAGGTGTTCAATAAAGTTACACTGAGGATAAACGACACATGGATACTGACTTATCCGATATTCTCGACACTGGCGAATTTGACGAACTGACCACGAGCAGTTTCGAGGGATTGAACGATATTGCTGCCCGGACGTTCCCCGGACAGGATGTAAAGCGGTTCAATGAAATAACCAAGCTCAACCCCAACTTGAATATCTTTGGCACCATTAAAGCTGGTACTAAGCTACTTGTCCCCGGCGCAAGCCAAGCTTTAAACTACGCCCAACCTATCTACAACAGCATCGGGCAAGTGCTGGCAGAAAAAACAATATCACCAGATGTCATAATCAAGGATGCTCAGTCGCTAGCTCAAGCACTGGGGACGGTGCCAGAATTGAAAGGATATGCCAAGGAGGCGGTCGCTGATTTGGCTAAGGTGAACAAAGTAGTCAGCAGCGTCGAATCTGTGATAAAGGCTGGACAGAGCGGCGACAGATATAAAGATGCAACTGTCAAACTTATTCCGTGGTTACTTAGTGGTAAGGTGTAGTTAAAGATAGGATTCCAATATGACCAAACAGATAAACGTTGCTGCTTTTGAGGTTTTCTATAATAAATTTTTGAAACAGCAAAAAGATTTAACACCAGAAGATTCAGAAAAAGTAAGACGACTAATTCTAGAAAAATCTAAGCCAGGATTTTTAAATTTTTAAATTATGGAACACCAAGACTTACTAAAACATTTCCTCGAAAAGGCAAAGGAAATACAACAGCCCCCTCGTGTTAGTTGTATCCCATACACGATAAGAAAATGTCGAAAAAATAAAGAATTAATTGAGAAGTGATCGCTTCTACGTATGATATAAAGTAAATACAGATTGTAATTTATCAGTTCTCAGTGTTGCGGCATGAAAAGTGCGGCGCTTTTTTGGTTGGGGCGATCGCTTGCCGAGTTCCAAAAGCCTGCTGTGCAATTAATCCATTGTTTAAACACGAATTTTTAGTGATGCCTTTTCCTTATATAAAATCAAAGTAGAAGCACGGTGTTGGACTATTACAGCACTTCCTGCTGCTATGAGGCACAGATACTTGGGATGCTATTAGCACAGACAAAAGGTGATTCGATTAATTAGTGTACCTCATAACTTCGGGAAGTGCTGTATATATTTGCAAGGCAGTGACTTGGTAAAAAAGATTCGAGAGATTCGTCAAGCAAATCTAAGTGTTATGATTTGAGGCATGTATTCAATTTAAATTTGTAACTACCAACGCTGTACCTTAAAAAGTGCGGCGTTTTTGTCGTAGAAGCGATCGCTGCTTTGGGATATCAAACACCCGTCATTGAGTTCCAAAAGTCCATTCCACAACCATTACATTGTTTAAACACAAAATTTCAGCGATACCGTTTCCTTATATAAGATCAAAGTAGAAGCATGGTGTTGGACTATTGAAAAGGATGAGGAGCGATCGCCGTATTCGTTAGAATTGCAGTAAAAATGGAAACGTTATTGCATCACAACGTCCCCAGATTTATCGCCCATATCAAACAACGAGGAGGAGTGTCAGATTCCGAATGGCAATGGCTACAATCACCAATTGACTGCCCCGAATTCCCCGAAGGAATATTTGCACGAGCCGACGAGTACCTGTTGTACCCAAAAACCAAAGAGAAATTTCAAAAAGGCTTATTTGTTTTGGTAAAAGTTTTAGCGATTCTCAGCTTTTGCCCTGGCGGCATAAAGATTTTTGGAATGTACTTTTCTCCAGACATAGAAAATTACGTTGAGCTTGAGCCATGAGAGAGAAGCCGGACTGCTCTGGGCAAAGATTTGGACGCCTTATAGTGTTAGGCAAAGGAGAATATCGGCAGTTTAAACACAACAAAGTTCAACTTTGGAAATTGCAATGTGATTGCGACAATATTATTGAAATCCCCAGACATTCTTTTGAGAAAAAAGGACAAGTCTCATGTGGTTGTAAACGCCGACTTGGACTGGTGGATAACAAACGGCGAAGCATTGATATCACCGGGCAAAGATTTGGCAAACTAACCGCGATCGCTCTTAGTGGCAACTACCATCACAAGAAACCGACATGGCTATTTCAGTGCGACTGCGGCGGAAATCGCGAATTGTCTCTGAGTTTCATCAGAAATTATCAGCGCGAAGGAATCAGAATTAACTGCGGCGATCGCTCCTCGCACCCCGACAAATATCTGGAGTACCCTGCCACACCCTCACCCTATCCTCAAGCAGCTGGTGATTTGTTGCAGAAATATCTTAGCCTGACTGAATTACAATATCAAAAAGTTGATAGTGCTATCGAGGACGAGAAGCGCGATCGGCTTCTGCGTGCTGCGTGGATTCTTGTATATCGGCGACAGCAGGGCGAAGATATCTCAAAATTGCATGAACGGCGATTCATCCGCAAACATTTGCGCTATTGTTCCATTGATGTTTTCTGGAAGCGCAAGCTTGAGAACCACGGAGGGATGTTGTATAATTCAGAGCATAAAGTACGCCAAATAGGTAGCAAGATGACCGATTTAACATCTCAAGATTACCCAGCAATAGAGACGCTGGGGATTAAACATCTGCCAAAAAATAATGGTGGGCGATCGGTTAAGCGTATTAGGTTTGTTCGGCGTTGAGTTGTGTAATTCACTTCTCGGAAAGAGATAGAAGCCAGGAGTACTGCGGCAAAAGGATTTAAGATTTTTGTTGAGTAATGCTGACGTTTTGTCAGCATTAAGAATAGGTGCGATTACTGTTGTATATTCACTTGTTATTTTTAGTTACAGGCTGAAAGTATTGCGATGAAAGGATTTGACTTTTTTGCTGAATAATGCTGACGTTTTGTCAGCATTAAGACTAAGTGCGATCGCTGTTGTAGCAAGGACTTGACGTAATATTTCACTTGTAACCAAAAGGTACAAGCAAAGGGCTTTTTTTTAAAACCTTACAATATATATGTTTCAGCCTGTAGCCGATTTCAACAGGCGTATTTTAAAAATAT
>JAQYWN010000773.1 GCA_029379265.1 Rhizonema sp. NSF051 | reverse complement strand
AAAATGAACATAAAAATCACAATAAATTAGAGAGATGAATTATATGCTCAGCAAAATAGAAGCACTAGGCACTAGCACAGGGAAGATACTATATAATAGTCATTGCCAAAATATTTTTGATCTCTCTGTAGCAGAGACTATGGAGCTGTTCAAGTCGTCTGGAGTTATTCTTTTTCGGGGTTTTGGGGTAACTCCCAAGCAAATGAAAGATTTTTCAGAACAATTTAGTGGCAAACACATCATAGATTTTACAAAAGTCAGCATTGATTCTGACAAGTTTGTCAACTTTGTAGATGGCGGGATGGATGGTCTTATTCCTCATAGCGAAAATTCTTGTTTTCCCTTCCGACCTGATGTTATTTGGTTTTGCTGCACTGTACCAGCTGAGCAAGAAGGCGAAACTTTATTTTGGGATGGTGTCCGAGTGTGGGAGGAACTAAGTCAAGAGTCGAAACAGTTATTTCTTTCCAAGCAACTAAAGTTTTCTTATAATAATATCCCGCTTAATCAATTAAAGGGGTTTGTAGGTTCAAATGCTAACAATATAGATGATATCAAGCGAATATTGGAAAGTTTGGATGGTGTAAGTTATCAGTTTAACGATGATAAAACTGTTTCTGTCGAATATACTTGCTCAGCTTTGGTTAAAAACAAATATAGT
Source organism: Rhizonema sp. NSF051 (assembly GCA_029379265.1). GTDB lineage: Bacteria > Cyanobacteriota > Cyanobacteriia > Cyanobacteriales > Nostocaceae > Rhizonema. The sequence continues at coordinate 3,374 of JAQYWN010000773.1, read as the reverse complement.
CATAAAAATGCATTTTCTAATCACTTTTGGGTATATCAGAAAAAGACAGAAGAAGCAATTTTTGAAGACGGTTCAAGAGCTTCTGATGAAGTCGCTGACGAAATTGAGACAATCTTCGATAAGTTAACAGAGAAGATATTATGGGAAGCAGGTGATCTAGTGATGATGGATAATTCGAGATTTCTACATGGTCGTGGAGCATTTAACGATAACCGACGACAAGTTTTTACGACTCTAAGTAACCTTAAGTTTTAATAAGCTGTTTCACATTTAACTTGCACATTGACGCGAGTAGACTGTCATTTGCAATTAGTTACTAAGCAAGGAGAAACCTTTTATGTCTTCAGCAACTAGCTATTCTCAAACTAGCAATTCCAAATCTCAGCGGTACAATGAAAAATCTAAGTTGATCTGGACGCCAGTTGATTCTGTTGAACGTCGCAGTAACCTATCGTATGAGGAGTTTGTTAGAGAGTACGCATCTGTTGGAAAGCCTGTTATCATCACTGATGCAATGAAAAATTGGCAAGCTTTGACGAAGTGGAATATGGATTTCTTCAAGTCACAGTACGGCTCAAGCAAGTTCTTTGTATTGGATTACAAGGCTGAAACAAAGATGTGGGGTCGAAATTATATGTCTATGAGTATTGCTGATTACATAGATGTCATAACTAGCGGTACTTGTGACAAATTGCTTTACCTATCAGAATTCCATGTTGGCGATCACCCCGAACTTTGGGAAGATTGCGAAGATCCAATCTATTTCAACGACTGGTATAGAAAAATACCATTAGAGCTTTATAAAAAATATATCAACGATACCTTTGACATCCAGATAGGTCAGAAAAATACATCGGTAGGTCTTCACTGCGATCACCGACACGATAATGCATGGGTTGCAGTGATTTCAGGACAAAAGCAAGTGGTATTGTTGTCACCAGACCAAGAAAAATATTTGTACGAAGGTCAAGTTGACTGCTTTAACCCGGACTTACAAAAGTTTCCACTCTACGCCAACGCCAAACCAGTTGAATGCATACTAAACCAGGGAGAAATGCTCTACATACCGCCGGATTGGTGGCATCATCTAAAAAACCTAGAAAATACTATCGGCTTAGCTATCAACACGATGAATGAATGGAGTTATGAATTAGTTCGTCAAGGTTTTTTAGAGCGAAATCCTATAAAAGGTCATATTTTTCCGCTAATTGTGAAATTTCCGTTTTTAGGCAGAGCTTTATTGGCTGTTGGTTTACTCTAACATTTAGGGCTTAGCTTATGACACCCAGTGTGCAATTCATCTTGAAAGTAAGCTCAAAATAGAAATGAACAATCAATATCTATCGACAAAGCAATCAAATTTGATATGACTATACAATCACCCCTTTCTTTCTCCAACATTATTGAGTTAAGTTTTTTGACAATTACATTGATTTTTCTCATACCCTTAGTTATCTATTTGATTCAGAGGATGCAGTACAGCAAATGTAAGTTGGTATGGACGCCAATCGATTTTGTTGAGCGTCGCAGTAACCTTTCGTATGAGGAGTTTGTCCAGGAGTATGCATCTGTTGGAAAGCCTGTTATCATCACTGATGCGATGAAAAACTGGAAAGCCTCCACAAAGTGGACTGTGGATTTTTTCAGGTCACAGTACGGATCAGTCAAAGACTTGATGATGGATTACAAGTCTGAGAACAACACATGGAATCAAACTGAAGTGGCAATGAGTATTGCTGATTACATAGATGACATAACTAGTGATGCTAGTGACAAATTGCTCTACCTCTCGGACTTTAATATTTGGAATTATCCCGAGCTTTTGGAAGACTACGAAGATCCAATATACTTCAATAATTGGTATAGAAAACTACCAGTTAAACTACTGAATAAATATATAGGCAATGTCTGTAACGTCCTTATAGGACGGAAAGATACAACAATAGGTCTTCACAACGATCACCGCCGTGATACTGCATGGGTACCAGTGATTTCCGGGCAGAAACAAGTGGTATTGTTGTCACCAGACCAAGAAAAATATTTGTACAATGGTCAAGTTGATTGCTTTAACCCGGACTTACAAAAGTTTCCACTCTACGCCAATACCAAACCAGTTGAATGCGTACTAAACCAGGGAGAAATGCTATACATACCATCGGATTGGTGGCATCATGTAAAAAATTTAGAAAACACAATTAGCTTGGCTATCAACACACTAAATGAATGGGACTTTGAAGTAGTTTGCCAAAAGATTTTAGAGAGGGCTCCAATAAAAGGTCATATTTTTCCGCTAATTGTGAAATTTCCGTTTCTAGGCAAAGCTTTATTGGCTGTTGGTTTGCTGTAAAACTAGAACATCGATTGAGTAATAAAACGTGAGACTGAAAAAGCCAGTTTCGACATCTTATCAAACCAGAACTTACTAATTGCAGCCTAACCAAACCAGGTTTTTTGGTCATCATTCTGAATAAATCATTTTTCATTGTGTTGGCAAGAATAGGGTTGCAAAGCAATACGTAAAGCAAGGATATATCTTTTATGTCTTCGTCTTCAGCAACTAACTATAACAAATTTGATGAACCATTTGCCCGAATCTATAACGAGAATTTGGGACCAAGTTACAACAAAATAGCCTTGCCAACCTTGGAAAAATTACTTTTACCTTATATTCCTGAGGGAGCGAATATCCTTGACCTCTGTTGTGGGACAGGTCAATTATCACAATGGTTGCTAAATCAAGGTTATCAGGTGACTGGAATGGATCGCTCCCAGAGAATGTTAGAGTATGCTCGTCAGAATGCACCAAATTGTAAATTGATTCTTGGCGATGTGCGCTTCTTTGAATTACCACCTACTTTCCATGCGGTTTCTTCAATGGGTTTGGGTTTCAATCACATTTGGAATTTGGAAGAATTAACAGATACTTTCCAGAACGTATACAATGCACTTCACAGCAACGGTGTATTTATATTCGACTTACGTTTAGAAAACGCATATAGTTCTACTATAAAAGATCGTCTCTTAGGCGATGTTAAGGACGATTATGCTTGGGCTATGAAAAATATATATTATCCAGAAAGCAAAGAATGCCGAGTTTTTGTCACGACATTTCAATTAAAAGAAAGAAATTGCTGGAAACGATTAGATACAACTTTTTCAGTTTTTGGTTATTCCAGGGCTGAAGTCCTGTTATCTTTAGAGAAAGTTGGTTTTTCCGAAGTTAGTTTCTATGATATACAACTAGATTTATCATTAATTTACGAGACAGATATGGTTTGCTTTGTTTGTCGTAAATCAATTTAAAAAGTTAATTTTTTTCTTTATTCATAAGTTTATCCTGTGATTTTTAAAAAGCTATATCAATAAAATAAAAT
>JAQYWN010000772.1 GCA_029379265.1 Rhizonema sp. NSF051 | reverse complement strand
TTTCACAACTTATTAAAGATAGCTAATAGCAATTGGCAGATCTATTAGCTATCTCTACAAGATTCTTTAATGAGCTGTCAAGTTTGTTTTTTGAAAGAAACTATCGCATTTATTTTCTAAAACAACGCAAATGTTACTTAATGACTGTTGATAATTATCCATATCCTCTTTTTCCAGAGAAATTTTAGCTGCAGTCTGCAAATCCTCAACTGCCTTTGCATGATTCTGTTTAGACTCACTGCCACCGTACTGTGCAAGTTCATAGCGAACAATGCCTCGTTTCAGATAGACTTTTGCTAGTTGAGAGTCAATGTGTAAGGCTTGGTCAAAGTCGTCAATTGCTTCTTTATAATCTTTTTCAAATTGACTGCTATATTGAGCAATATGATAACGAATAAGACCGCGCTGAAAATAAGCTTCTGCTTTAGAAGTATCAAAATTTAAAGCTTGATTAAAATCATTAATAGCTTTTTTATAGTCTTGCTGAGAATCCCCACTATATTTAGCGAGTTGGGCACGGACAATACCTCGTCTTACATAAGCTTCTGCTTCCTTAGGATTAAGGCGCAAAGCGTTATTAAAGTCTCCAATTGCTTGATTGTACTCTCTATCTGGATCGCTACTGTATTCGGCGAGTATAGAGCGAACATTGCCCCGGTTGACAAAGGCTTTAACCTCTCCCGGATTGATCTGTAGAGCATGGTTGTAGTCTGAGATTGCCGCTTCATACTCTTTCAGGTTATAGTGAGAATTACCACGGTTGATGTAAGCTTTCGCGTATGTGGGATTTTGTTGTATAGCTTGAGTAAATTTTTCAATTGCTTGCTCGTAGTCCCGCACTTTGTAAGAAGCATGACCTTGCTTATAGTAGTCAGCAAAAGTTTTAGAAGCAATATTATCTTGATTTTGAGGAATCAACCTTTGTTGAGTGTAAGCATTTTGGAAAACAACAGGGCTTGTAAATTTGATCAAGATGTCCAAATACCCCAATAGTCCAAAGCCAAGCAGACAGATTACAACAAATAGAAACTTAGATTTTTTCCTTGGAAGTTTATAATACGATGCTTTTTGAGGAGTGACTGGCAGCCAATGATTTACTTGGGCAACTTGACTGAGCGGTTGTAAGTGTGTTGTTGGAGCTTTACGCCTTTTCAGTTGTTTGGAGTGGATTTGTAAATGTTCACGAGCGGCGACTGCTTGAGGTGATGGAAAGGGATCGCGTCCGCCCAAGCGCACAGTACGTTCACACCATGGGCAGCTGTGCAGGTGATTGTTATAGTAATGCTGGGGGTTCTTACTACAGGTGACAAGTGAATGTTCGGCTTCACCCAGCACTAATAGCCATGTTTGAGCACTGGGACGAAGTAGAGGGTTATTATGACCCTCTTCAAAACAGCGCAAAAACAGTTCCCGCAAACCCGGATGGATAATTTCCCAAGCTGGTGCTATGGGGGTGGCAACGTAAGGGACACGCCGCTTTTGACTGTAAGTAAAATGGCCATGAGCAATGCGTGCTTCATAAGGTGGTGGTTCGCCTACGCCTTGATAGATACCAGAGTAGGGGTGTGTTCCTTCCATTAACAACTGGAAAATCAGCACCGCTAACCCAAACAAGTCATGAGCGATCGCCCGATCACACTGAGAAAAAGTTTTATTTTGGAGTTCTGGTGGAGTGAACTCTGGTTTACCAACCGGGCAGCGATAAACAACATTATTGTCTGGATCGCTTACTTGAAACGAGTCAGTGTCTACCACTGTCACTAATGCTGTGTCGCTGACAAGAATATTCGACTCATTGACATCGCCAACGCAATACCCACTGTTATGTAAAGCCGCAAACGCGGCAGCCAGATTGCGGGCAGTACGTAGTAAGTATTTGTAACTAAATAAAGGACAGTGTTGGCGGCGAGTTCTGGGGTTATAAAAATCAATGATCGGACGCATTCCCCGAATGCGCGGCATTAAAAAGCCAATGGTGCGATCGCTTCCATCTGCTGCCTTTAACAGTTCTACTGGCCAAGCGATCGAGATATGTCCCAAAGAGGCTGTTGGGTTTTCTGGTGGATGAGCTAGCATGACTTCTAGCTTGCGAGCTTGGTCGTTGTTTGGCTTGTGATAAATCTTTGCCACCAAATCTGTATCTGTTGGCACTGTATAGACACATGCCTCACCGCCACGACCCAAACTTACGCTAAGATTGACACTAGAAATTTTTTGGTTGGGAAGACTACGTAGTACCTGCATGATAGAATTTTAATTATCGGGTGATTTGCGAATTACCATCCTTGTCAAGATTTTTATTAATTATTTGCCTAATGTGGCTATAACTAAAGTCAAATCGTCGTCTGTACGTTGCGCGATCCGATCAGACCGCAAAAACTTTACCAACTGCTCTTTTGCTACAATCTTGTCATCCACATTGGATGCGAAGTCAAACAGTGGCAAAAAGAAAGGTTTATGAGGTACACCCACTGCCATATTCATAGCAAGCATTTGCAGTCCATCAGTGAGAACACCAATATTTACTATAGCTTGACGCCATAATTTTAACTGCGCTGTATCTATAGATCCTGGAGAGGTCAAAAAACAAGTTTCATTGATATATTCACCATTGTCTGGCGTGGTAAGTGCAATTAAGTTTCCCATGTCATCACTTGCCACTGCCACGCCATCACCTATTTGACCCACCGCCACCATTTCAGGTGTGGCGATCATAATAATTAAAGTACTTGCTAAATCCGACGGTTGTGTATCACATGCAACAGCTTCTTCCTCCACCGCTGTTTTAGCGGCTAGCATTGCTTCCGTCAACAGTAGTTGTACAACACTATCATCAGCAAGAATTCGTTGGGTAACTTCTTTACTCGATATATTTTCTATTGCTGTTTCCACAGCAACCATTGCCCCAATTTTTCCCATACTTGCCGAACCAGCACCATCCGCAGCCGCCACTACCAAAACATTATCTGATAATGTTTGCCAATGATGGGCATCTTGACACAACTGCTGATTTTTGACATGACTTGTGCCACAAACTGATGCAGCTACTACCCTCCATTGCATAACTTGTTTTGAAGTTTTCATTGATTGTCAATTGTCCTCCAACAGCTGTGTAAGCATGACCTGTGACGGTCTTTCTTTATTAAACAGATCCCCAGCCGATTGGCGGTAGTGCAACCTGTTCGTCTACTTTTGAGTGAGACACGGTTGACATACTCGCTGAGAGCCAAACAAACATTTCCACAAAGTTAAGTCCCTGAAGTTTCAAGGGAGTACGCACAGCTATTTGACTTAAACGCGTCATATTTGCATTTTCTACTCCTACTGTAAAAAATGCCACCCGTTTATTTGTTTCATCGACTTGTAACCGCCGTGATGCCTGTTCTACAACATCTTCAAATTCCCCTTGCGGTTCTCCATCGGTAATCATAAATACCCAAGGGCGATAATAAGCAATGCCATTATTGCGATACTGAGTTTTACGGTCTTGAATCAAATCTAGAGCTTTATGAATTCCTGCGCCCATAGTCGTCAGCCCTTGTGCTGTCAACATCGGCGGACTGAATTGGTCGGCAGTCACAAAGTCCTGTACTACATTTATGTGACTGTCAAAAGTAATTATTGCTACCTCAACTCTCCTAGCGGCCAGAGAATTTTTAGTTAATTCATCCCTGAAACTTACTAGTCCCTCATTTAAAGCATCGATAGCTACTCCTTGCATCGATCCAGAAGTATCGAGTAACAGCACGCAAGGACAACGCGGCTCGGGATTTTCAGCGAATTCAACTACTTCATCAAGTTTTAATGTATCATGCATGACTAACGTGTTATGTTCAACTCCAAATTATTTTTTCTTTTTCCTCAGAGTATATGGTTGATAGACTCCAAGAGACTAAATGTATGGTGGCGCGATTATAAATAGTTTACTATTTCCTCAATAGATTGCTGCTGCTAAATTCCCTACAAATTCATAAAAAATTTTCTCAAACCGTAATCTAGCAAGAATGATGGTACTGAGGGATTTAATTACGTTTTATAGTACAT
>JAQYWN010000078.1 GCA_029379265.1 Rhizonema sp. NSF051 | reverse complement strand
GTGTTAATACTTAATCAAATGAACCTTTTTTGTGATATCTATTGAAGCATTAAAGTTGGTTATTTTTAAGTGCTGAATGTGCGCTGTAACTTTTCCAGTATTTAATAGGGTTGTCATCTACAAGGAGACATGGGTGTCACGAACAAATTCATCACCACAACTGCGACGCGAGTTGGGGGTTATGGGTGCAACTGTAATGGGACTTGGTTCGATTATTGGTACTGGCTTGTTTGTGAGTATTGGTATTGCGGCTGGAATTGCTGGTACATCGGTGATTTTAGCTGTGATCATTGGGGCGTTGGTAGCCACTTGCAACGGGCTTAATAGTGCCCAACTAGCAGCTAATCATCCTGTGAGTGGAGGTTCTTATGAGTATGGCTATAAATACCTGAATTCTTGGCTTGGTTTCACCGCAGGATGGATGTTTTTGTTAGCTAAAACTGCATCGGCTGCTACCGCTGCTTTGGGTTTTGCTGGCTACTTTCTCAATGCTACAGGTATGGGTGGACGTGGTTTACTTATACCTGTAGCTTTAACCCCTGTGGTTATCCTCACAGCTATCGTTTTAAGTGGAATTCGCCGCTCTAACGTCATCAATATTACAATCGTATCGATTTCACTATTATCTTTAGTTTTTTTTATCATTGCTGGGACACCAACAGCCATCACAAATGGTCCTAACAATCTCACGCCTTTTTTCCAAGGCTCTATAGGAACAGTACTCCATGCCAGTGCTTTGATGTTTGTGGCGTATACTGGCTATGGTCGCATTGCTACCTTGGGCGAAGAAGCGAAGGAACCGCATCGAACAATTCCTAGAGCGATTATTGTGACGATGGTACTGACAATGGTGCTTTATACAGCAGTAGCACTGGTGGCGGTTGGAGCCGTAGGGGCAGACGTTCTGGGCAAGTTAGGTACTGTCGGACAGACGGCACCTCTGCAAGTGGTCGCTGGCTACTTTAGTGTCATGGGAGGGTCGCAGATATTAGCAATTGGTGCGATCGCTGCTATGCTGGGGGTACTCCTTAACTTAATCTTGGGCTTATCCCGCGTACTGCTAGCAATGGGACGACGACGCGATATGCCGAGAATTTTTGCTCTAGTAAATCACTCAGGCACGACTCCAGTATCAGCGACTATTGCTATCGGCATTGCGATCGCTCTTTTAGTCTTGACTGGTAATGTCAAAACCACTTGGTCGTTCAGTGCCTTTACCGTTTTAATTTATTACGCAATTACTAACTTGGCTGCTATTTACCTACCACCCTTGGAAAGGCTTTATCCCAAATGGTTATCACTTCTTGGTTTAGCAGCTTGTCTATTCTTAGCTTTTTGGGTAGAACCATTCATTTGGCATGTAGGCATAGCACTGATTGTTGCTGGTCTAATTTGGCACGCAGCAGCCCGGGAAATAGTGTCGTAGGGGCAGGTTTTAGCGATTGATTTATCGCTTTGTCAGTGATCTGGTAAACCTGCCCGTATTCGTAGGGGCAGGTTTTAGCGATTGATTTATCGCTTTGTCAGTGATCTGGTAAACCTGCCCGTATTCGTAGGGGCAGGTTTTAGCGATTGATTTATCGCTTTGTCAGTGATCTGGTAAACCTGCCCCTACTAACGCCCGACACCCACATATTGGAAGCCAGCGCGTACCATTGTTTCGGGATCAAGAAAATTGCGACCGTCAATAATTACGGGGTGGAGCATCAACTTTGCCATTTTGGTGTAGTCGAGATTGCTAAACTGTTGCCATTCAGTCACGAGTACCAAAGCATCACAACCGTCTGCGAGTCTTTCGGCATCAGTTTCTACCTGCACACCAGAAAGTCCGTGACGCATACCTGTTTGGGAAACGATGGGATCGTATGCTTTAACTTTTGCTCCCAATCTGTTCAAATGCTCAATCAAATTGAGGGCTGGGGCATCGCGCATATCATCGGTATCAGGTTTGAATGTTAAACCTAATAAACCTACGGTTTTACCTTTAAGGATTTTTAGAACTTGCTGGAGTTTTTCAACAGCAATGAGGCGCTGGCGTTCGTTGACACTAACAGCAGCTTTGAGTAATTGAGCTTCATAACCGTAGTCATCAGCCGTGTGAATGAGTGCAGAAACGTCTTTGGGGAAGCACGAACCACCCCAACCGATTCCCGCGTTTAAAAATTTATTTCCAATACGTGTGTCTAAACCGATACCTTTGGCGACTTGAGTCACGTCGGCACCAACGCGATCGCAAATGTTAGCAACTTCGTTAATAAAACTAATCTTAGTTGCCAAAAAGGCATTAGCAGCGTATTTAATCATTTCTGCCGAACTAAGATCCGTTGCCAGAATTGGTACTGGTGGTAAAGATTGGTCAACTGAGTATTTGCGCTCAATAATGGGGGCGTACAGTTCCCGCATCATGGCGATCGCTTTTGGATTGTTGCCTCCTAAAACAATGCGATCTGGGTTAAAGGTATCATATACTGCCGAACCTTCCCGTAAAAACTCTGGATTGCTAACGACATCAAACTTAGCTGCAATCTCTGGCAATTTCTCTTCACTTGGGACTCCACCTGCTGGCACCAGAACTTTTTGGCGTTCGGCAATGCCATCTAAAACAATCATCCGCACCCAATCCCCAGAACCGATGGGCACCGTAGATTTATTGACAATCACTTTATATCCACCGTCTAAATGAGCACCAATGCTCCGAGCAACAGCTTCTACGTAACGAGTATCACTCTCACCGTTAGCTAAAGGCGGCGTTCCTACAGCGATAAACAAAACATCTCCATGAGCGACTCCTGCACCAGTATCAGTCGTGAATTGAATTTTCCCTGTACTAATAGCAGATTGCATGATGTCTGAGAGTCCCGGCTCAAAAATCGGAGACTGCCCGGACTTCATCATCTTGACTTTTTCTTCGTTGTTATCTACACAAATAACGTCATGCCCAATATGAGCCAAACAAGCTCCCGTTACCAAACCAACGTAACCAGTACCAATGACGCAAACACGCATTTTGTTTTATCCCTCGTTTTTTTGGAGTTATTCTTCACCTGTTAATTGAGAGTTGCTAATTGTTGGTTGATGTAGAGGCGGGTTTGCCAGGATTGTTCGTTTTTACTCACAAGTGACTAAATTAAACCCACGACACACTAACCATTAACTACTTATTCATCCGAGAGCGGAAGTCTTCTACAGTCAGTTTTAACCCCTCTTGCAGAGGAATGGTAGGTTCCCAATTTAACCAAGTTTTGGCTTTACTAATATCCGGACGACGGCGGCGTGGATCGTCAGAGGGCAAGGGTTCAAATTTAATCTGTGCATCAGGGTTCACCAGATTTTGCACTGACTGAGCTAGTTCTAAAATCGTGTACTCATCAGGATTACCTAAATTCACAGGACCAATGTATTCACCATTCATCAGTCGCATCAGTCCTTCCACTAGGTCTGTCGCGTAGCAAAAACTTCTAGTTTGGGAACCATCTCCGTAGACTGTTAGAGGAATACCTTGGAGTGATTGAACGATCAAGTTGCTCACGACTCGACCATCGTTTTCTAACATTCGCGGTCCATAAGTGTTAAAAATCCGGGCTACGCGAATATCGACTTTATTTTGCCTGTAATAATCAAACGCCAGTGTTTCGGCAATTCGTTTGCCTTCGTCGTAGCATGATCTCAAGCCAATAGGGTTGACATTACCCCAGTACTCTTCAGTTTGAGGATGCACTTCCGGATCGCCGTATACCTCACTTGTGGAAGCTAATAGAAAACGCGCTTTCACACGCTTAGCTAACCCCAACATATTCAGCGTTCCCATAACGCTCGTTTTTACAGTTTTAACTGGGTTGTACTGGTAATGCACCGGAGAAGCAGGACAAGCCATGTGGTAGATTTGATCGACTTCTAACCGAATTGGTTCGGTGATGTCATGGCGGATCAGCTCAAAGTAAGGATTCTCTATCCACTTCAGAATGTTACGTTTGTGTCCTGTGTAGAAGTTATCTAAGCAAATAACTTCGTTTCCATCTGCTATGAGTCTATCAATCAGATGGGAACCAATAAATCCAGCGCCACCAGTTACCAAAATTCTCATAATTTCCCAGTTATTTACAAATATTTGCAGCTGTGATTTAGCTTATACTTAGCTACCTGCACGGTCTACTGTACTCTTTCATAACACAGAGTTAAACATGAAAGCTCTGCTTCTTCGGTCAAAAAAACGTCAGTAAGCCATTTTTGCCCATGTTTTCGTTATGTTTTTTTTCTTTACAATTCATTTAGCAAATTAACAAACATCATCTACCTCTTTAAGGTTCTTTGCTAAGAATTTACAGAAACTTTAAATATATGAAGTTTGTCAGTAAAATTATCAATAATACATGCGCTATAGGAGAGCGCTTAAGTAATTCCCTCTGACATTGTCGCTACAGTATTAGCTACTCCAGTTGCCATAACGGCGGGTGTGGGTGTACGTTGGGGTTCTCCCAACATGACAATAGAGCAGGTGAGTTGTCGAGCTAATTCGGTTGTGACATCACTAATAGCCAACCCTCCAGGACTTGTGCGATTACTGAGAAAAGGTAGTACGACTAAGTCGTATAATCGCGCAGCTTGCAAAATTGCTTGAGCCACATTTTCATGGGCGATGATTTGAATTTCTGGTGGATTTGGCATAGCTAATCTCGACACAATTAGGGAGAGTTGCGATCGCCTCCAAGCAATTTTGCTCGAACTAGTACGGCGATCACAGACATTTAGCACGGTTACTAGTGCTTGATTTGCCTCTCCTAAAATCTGAGCAAAGTATACGGGTTGCAATGACGGTGCCATTAAGTTTTCGATAGGAACCAAAATGCGCTGAATTTTTTTTGGTGATTCTACAAGCCGCGTCACTGCTACCGGGCAATGGGATGCCCAGATCACGTTATCAATGACATTTCCAAATAAACGTGCTCTTAACCCGGAGCGTTTACCCCAACCCATCACAATCAAACTGGCATTTTGTTCTCTAGAAGCTCTGCTAATTCCTTGAGCGAAGGCATCATCAATTCGCAGTAGTGGTTCTGCTTCCACACCCAAGACTCGACTCAACGCCTTGGCTTTCGCGAGTAACCGTTCGCTCCGTTGTACAGATGCGTCTAACTGAGGTGCATCCATGTGAGCAAAAGCAGTGGCGATCGCTAACGGTATAATCCTGCCATGTGCCTGCCGCGCCAATAAAGCTGCCATTTCAATCAAATATTGCTGCGTTTGCGGGTTATACACAGGCACGACTATCGTAACAGGACTGTCTCTTTGTTCTGGTTTTTGGTAAGGTGGGGTTGTTGACCTTTCTTCCTTTACTGTTAATGTTGTTAAACCTACGGCAACTTTACTAGTAATTAACGGTCCCAAGCCTGAAGTTACAAACATTAAGACAATAATACTGTTGAAGACCTCTGTATTGAGTAACCCTGAGCGATATCCCACTAATGTTGCTGCTAAAGTGACATTTACCTGGGGTAGCGACAGCGACCACATCGTCAGGATTTCCCGCCAGTTGTAGCGATAAAATAGTTTAGCTAATAAAGCTGCTATAAATTTACTGACAAGTAAACTGAAGACAATGAACAGTGTTAACTTAAGGTTGTCAATGTTTTTGACAAAAGCGCTTAGATCGATTGATAAGCCTAGATTAACAAAGAAGATGGGAATAAACACAACATTCCCAACGAACGTCACCTTTTCTTTAACTTGTCCTTCTCCTACAGCTTCGTTTACTGCTAAACCTGCTAAAAAAGCTCCAAGAATTTTTTCGACTCCGATCAATTGAGCTCCCACAGCAGTAAGAAACACCGAAAGCAGCACAAATAAAAACTGGTTTCCCTCATCGTCTCCAGATCGTCTGAAAAATTCTCTACCTGCCCAATAAAAACCTATAAGAATAACGAGCGAATAGATAATTAACCAATTAAATAACCTAATAAGCTGCCAAAAACCGTAAATTTTGGTATGAAGGACGATACAAACAGCTAATACCAGCAATGCGCCAACGTCAGTAAATGTACTTGCTCCAATTGTCACATTAACAGCTTCGTTATTTATGACTCCTAAGCGATTAATGATGGGATACGCTAAGACGGTATACGAAGCCAATAACGAGCCGATTAATATCGCCGCATTCCAGTTAAAGTGAAAAATTCGTCCTAGAAAAATTCCCAATAATAGGGGAACAAAGAAGGTAAAGATCCCAAACCCCAAAGAGCGATTTCTGATCCGGTGGAACTGCTGAATATCAACTTCTAGCCCTGCTACAAACATCAAGTAAACTAACCCAATCTCTGAGAGCAGAGTGATTAGGGGAGATTCATGTAAGAGATTCCAACCGTGAGGACCAAAGATTACCCCTGCGGCTAACAAACCCACTGATCCCGGTAGGCGTATCCGTTCAAACAGGATAGGTACGATGAATATGACTAACAGTAGAATAACCAGAGGAGTAACGGGTTCCTTGCCAAGAACTTGGGAGGTAGGCTCTAGAGCCAGAAGTTGTAATATCAGTTCCATAGGTAGGACTTGGAAAAGCTATGGTCATGCTGCGATGCGTTGCAACTGCTGCCATCCGTATCGCCCAAGGTAATCACCTAATTATCTCCGATACGTGTGCAAGCCTTGTATCTTTAGATCGAGAAGGTAGCGCGTTTCAGAGCGGGGTGCTGACTTTCATCAACACAACTACAAAAGCCGCCCCGATGAAAAATCAAAAAACATCGCCTAGACTACCTTCGAGATGGTCCAGGACTAACTATCTATGGGTGGATTTGACTTAAAATAAACCGTAAGCGATCATAGTCGTCTTTAAGCAGTACACTTATAGCGCGTCCGGCCTTGATCAGCCATTTTGTGTCAGCTTTGCGTAACTGGTACACCTGTCGAATGGCTGCTGCGGTCAAAGAATCCCCTGGTGCACCTGTTACTGACAAAAGTGTCCGCAAAAAATCTAGCTCCTCAGTAAATTGAATGATCGCTTCTGCTTCGCAGGAATGAACTGCTTGGTGAATTTGCGGCGGACGCGGAGGCAGGTATTGATACACCCGATTGTTATTCAGCATAGCATCTGATGGTGGAAGAAATCCGACAATCGCTGCACGGAATTCTGTTTTGAGCATGGCAAAGATTTGAGGTTGTTCCTCTCGCAAGTCCTGTAAGGACAAACCCAATGCCACTGCCCGATGTACTGAGTCTATGGGCATTGTCGTCGCATTATACACAACGGCATAAATTTGATTGCCTGACTCTTCATCCACAGAACAAACCCAACTGCCAAACGGGGGCATTGGCGGAAAACTTAAGTCTTCCGGTTCCAAACACTGAGCTAAAAATTCGCAACTCGTGGTTTCAATCACCTCCGCAATGTGCTTGGGGTGGCGATCGCGACTGGAAAACTGTGGTAATGGGAGACGCATAGTAGGGGCGGGTTTAATTGAGTAACTTGTGAGTAAAAACGAACAATCCTGGCAAACCCGCCCGTACAGTTGTCAGTGGGTTTAATTGAGTAACTTGTGAGTAAAAACGAACAATCCTGGCAAACCCGCCCGTACAGTTGTCAGTGGGTTTAATTGAGTAACTTGTGAGTAAAAACGAACAATCCTGGCAAACCCGCCCGTACAGTTGTTAGTCGGACAACTAACAATAGACCTCTCACTAACGACCAAAAACAAATCTATTTTCCTTTTTTCCGTCCTGCCGTGGTTTCTACCAGTTCCAATTCTGACAACCGAAAGGTGACTAATTTATCCCAGTTCCCACCTTCAAACAGAACGGCTACCTTACCATCACTCACTCTTTGGACGAGTCCTTCATAGCGATAATAGGTATCTGCAGGATTCTTGATGCTAACAGTTGCTCCAGGTAGAATCATGGGTTTTGGCTTTTAGAGTTCCTATTTATAGCTTAATACAGAAGTCCGAGGCGCGGTTGTAAACACCACACTTTTTATTAAAATCAGTTATTGCTCGTTATGTATAAGCCTGTGAATTTTTTAACTAAAATGTTGTACAAATATGAAAAATAATGCAAAATCCCACCATTAAAAGTGGTGGGATTTTGTAAAATTAAGCACGAAACCTTAGAAATAGTAGGAACCTTAGCCAAGATTAGCGAGTAACAACTCTCGTTTCTCTGATTTTTGGACTCTTACCTGACCATCATCATCAACATCCACGATCGCTGTATCGCCTTCTGCAACTTGACCAGAAAGCATAGCTTCAGCTAAAGAATCTTCTAGGAGACGCATAATTGCCCGACGTAATGGTCTCGCACCGTAGCTGGGACTGTAGCCTTCTTGCGCTACAAGGTCTTTGAATCGGTCGGTGACTTCTAAGGTAATACCTTTTTCGGTCAAGCGGACAGAAACTTCGCGGAGCATGATCTCAGCAATTTGCTTGATTTCATCTTTCTTCAACTGAGTAAAGACGATCATATCGTCAAGACGGTTGAGAAACTCTGGACGGAAGTGAGCTTTTAGTTCCTCATTCACTAGACTGCGGATACGGTTGTAAGTAGCCTCCGCTTCGTCTTCGTTAAACTGGAAGCCCAAACCACTACCACCCTTCTCAATCACCTTAGAACCGATGTTGGAAGTCAAAATGATCAGCGTATTCTTAAAGTCCACTGTCCGACCTTTGGCATCAGTGAGGCGACCGTCGTCTAGAAGTTGCAGCAGCATATTAAAGACATCGGGGTGCGCTTTTTCGATTTCGTCGAATAGCACGACCGTGTAGGGTTTGCGCCGCACGGCTTCGGTAAGTTGTCCGCCTTCGTCGTATCCTACGTAACCTGGAGGTGAACCGATGAGTTTGGAAACGGTGTGGCGTTCCATGTATTCGGACATATCAAGGCGAATCATTGCTTCTTCCGAACCGAAGAAGTAAGAAGCCAATGCTTTTGCTAATTCTGTTTTACCAACTCCGGTAGGACCAGAGAAAATAAAGCTAGCGATCGGACGATCTGGGTTCTTTAACCCAACTCGGGCACGACGAATCGCACGAGAAACAGCGGTGACGGCTTGCTCTTGACCGATGAGACGCTGATGGAGAGTGTCTTCTAGATGCAGTAGTAGCTCAGATTCAGACTCTGTCAACTTGTTAACTGGTACGCCAGTCCAAGAAGCAACGATTTGAGCAATGTCTTCTTCATCAACAATTAATTTACTGGCTTGAACGTTTTGTGATTCTGCTTGAATTTGTTGTTGAAGTTCGATCTCGCGATCGCGCAGTTGTCCTGCTGAGTCAAAATTCTGCGCTTTAACTGCTTCTTCTTTGTTTTTAGTGACTTGTGCCAGTTCGCGCTTCAGTTCTCGATTGGTGGTATTCATGGAATTGCGCAAACGAACACGAGAACCAGCTTCATCAATCAAGTCAATTGCCTTATCAGGTAAGAAGCGATCGCTAATATATCGATCTGACAAATTTGCTGCCGCGACGAGTGCTGCATCTAATATTTCAACTTTGTGATGCTGCTCGTAAGCTGATCGCAATCCTTGGAGAATTTGGATAGTTTCTTCTATTGAAGGTTCTCCGACCATGATTGGTTGGAAACGACGCTCCAGCGCTGCATCTCGCTCTATGTGCTGACGGTACTCATCCAAGGTGGTTGCTCCTATGCACTGCAGTTCACCTTTCGCCAATGCTGGCTTAAGGATGTTGGCTGCATCTAGACCACCTTCTGTACCGCCTGCACCTACCAAAGTGTGAATTTCATCTATCACTAGGATGATGTTCCCTACAGAGCGAACTTCTTCCATGATTTTCTTAAGGCGTTCTTCAAAATCGCCGCGAAAGCGAGTCCCAGCCACTAACGATCCCATGTCGAGGCTAATGACTTGCTTGTCTTGTAGAGTCTCGGGAATATCTTGGTTTGCAATTCGTTGAGCAAGGCCTTCAGCGATCGCCGTTTTTCCAACTCCTGGTTCCCCAATCAACACGGGGTTATTTTTAGTCCGGCGACCTAGAATCTGAACGGCACGCTCAATTTCTTTCTCGCGGCCAACGACAGGGTCGATTTTACCTTCTGCCGCTAACTTAGTAAGATTTCTGCCAAATTCTTCTACAGCTAAAGTCTGACCGCGTCGTTGAGTACCACGACTGCCACTACTAACAGAGGCGACTTCACCTAATTGCCGAATGACTGTAGTTCTGACTTGCGAGAGATCCAACCCCAAATTTTGTAAAACTTTGGCAGCAACACCTTCACCAGCTTCGGTTAATCCCAAAAGTAAGTGTTCTGTGCCAATGTAATTTTGTCCTAGAGTGCGAGCTTCTTTAAACGATTGCTCAAATAAACTTTTTACTTTAGGAGTAAAGGGAATTTCTGGCGGTACAAAGCCCGAACCCCGACCAATAATTCTTTCGACTTCGCGACGTGCATCTTTGAGGGTAACGCCCAATTCGGTCAGCACTTTGGCAGCAACCCCAGATCCTTCTCCAATTAAACCTAAAAGAATTTGCTCTGTTCCAACAAAGTTGTGTCCCAGGCGACGTGCTTCTTCCTGGGCTAGCATAACTACTTTAATGGCTTCAGAAGTAAAATGTTCAAACATAAGTGGGTTCTTGCTCCCTTGCTGATCGGTTGGGATGAAATAATTTTCACCCTCACCTGAACTTTTATGTACTTTCTTAAACTTAATGTATCTTTATTTAAATTGTTGTGGCAGTAGGGAGAGCCGTAAGATTTCAGGTGTGGTAGCCGTCTTGAGGAATAAAGGACGATAATAGAGTAACAGACGGACGATTGCGGATGAAAGAATTTTGAATTCGTAGTTACCAAGCAATCAGTATTTTAATTGATTTCAGCGCCCGATGTAGCATTCACAATTTCCTCATTTCCCATCTCATTAGGGTGTAGGGGTTCACTACAAATAAATTCGGTAGATTGTCATCGTAAAATCAGGAGCTTGGTCAACGTCTTCAGTCACTCACTACATCTATTTCCAGAGTATTTCTACCTAAAAATTACCTTTTTTGTCTCTTACACCCCGCATACTTTAAATTTGCTCTACTCCATCAATCTCGAATCCACAATAAATTATGACAGAAGCATCCGGAAGTAAAGACCAACAACATCCCCAGTATAGTCGAGATCGTGCCCTTATGGATAGTTTACTTGCTCAAGAGGCGACTGACTATAACTTGGTAGAACTCGCTAGATTGCGAATTCGTTATCTAGGCTTTCCTGGTGCAAGAGATATTCAACTTGATTTAGATAAAGCTTTACAAAACTGGGGTCTTACTGAAGCGGAACTTTATATAAAAACCTGCCAGCTTCATGCTATTGGAGGAATTTACAAAAGTCGTGGAAAAAAAGAAGAGGAGGATTGGAATTAACTTTTTTGATGGATGTTATATCACTTTGAATTAAGGTATTTTCATTTGAAAACTTTCGGATTGCTTCCTCATTATGCGAAGTCACCAAAATTTGTCCACTATTCTTAAATGAGCGTCGCAGTGATGTTAAAAAAAGTCCAATTTATGACAACAAGAGATAGTTGTCAGGCTCATCCCAGAAGCAAAAAAGTGGGTTGATGAACTCGCTGTTCTATCTCACGAACTGCATACCCCCTCAATCCGATTCTGGGCGCAGGAAGAGGTAAAAAAGAATCAAAAATATTCCCATATTACACAATGGTGTCAAAAAAAGACATGGCGTTTTTTTGACTGACGCTACCTGGCAATTATTAATAAGAGAATCGCGTAAAAATAATACTAGTATTATTGAGTTAATTGAGAAATGGGCTAAGAGCTTTGACGGCGGTTTTAAGCGCCCGAGTCGTGCTTTCTCTTCGCTGCGGAATTGACGAGGCTTTTGCACTCCCGTACTATATCAGGTAGATAAGAGAAGTATTTTCTTGTAAGTTTAATGAAGAGCGATTCTGAAACACTGCTCAATTGTGAAGAACCAACCTTTTCACATATTCCCGTCTTGAGTCGGGAGGTGATTGAAGGTTTGGCAGTGCATTCTGGTGGTCATTATTTGGATGCGACGGTAGGTGGCGGTGGTCACAGTCGTTTAATTTTGGAGGCGGCACCGGATGTGCGAGTAACGGCAATAGATCAAGATGAGCAAGCTCTTTTAGCAGCACAAAAGCAACTGGGTGAGTATGGAACAGTAGAATTTATCCTAAGCAACTTTGCTGTTTACAAGTTTCCTCCAGAGACGTTCGATGGTATAATTGCTGACTTGGGAGTAAGTTCTTATCACCTTGATACTCCAGAGAGGGGTTTTAGTTTTCGCCACAAAGCCAATTTGGATATGCGGATGGATCGGCGACAGTCCCTGACAGCAGCAGATGTAATTAATCATTGGCAAGAAGCGGAATTAGCGAATATTTTTTTCCAATATGGTGAGGAACGACTATCGCGGCGAATTGCCAGACGTATTGTCGAACAACGTCCTTTTGAGACAACTGTAGAGTTAGCAGAAGCGATCGCTTCGAGTGTTCCCCGCAAATACCGTTACGGCAGAATTCATCCTGCCACCCGTGTTTTTCAAGCCTTGCGAATTGTAGTCAATGATGAGTTAAAATCTCTGGAAACTTTCCTTACTAAAGCACCGCACTCCCTTGTCCCAGGTGGCAGAATTGTGGTTATTAGTTTTCACAGTCTTGAAGACCGCTTGGTAAAGAATGCTTTTCGAGATTCGACTTTGTTGCAAGTTTTAACTAAAAAGGTCGTCACAGCACAAGAAGATGAAAATGTCAATAATCCGCGCTCTCGTTCGGCAAAGTTGCGGATAGCGCAGAGGAAATAGATGGCAGACGCTTGAGTTTTGAGTCAAGCATCTGTTGTTTTGAGTTTTGACTGACTTGGATGGGTAACTTTAGATAAAAGGTTGAACCTTCACCCAGTTTGCTTTCAACGCTGATGGTTCCACTCATCAAGTTCACTAACTTGTCTGAGATCGCCAATCCCAAACCTGTGCCCCCATAACTACGTGTCTTTAACGAATTCAGTTGCTGAAATTCTCGGAAAATCTCTTTTAATTCAGCCTCAGGCATGCCAATGCCTGTATCCCTAAATATGATCTCCACAAAATCTTGATTGACTTGTTGCACCTTCACAGATACGCTACCAGTGTCTGTAAATTTGATCGCATTGGAAAGCAAGTTAACCAAGACTTGTCTGAGGCGAGCGCCATCGTTGACAACTTTGCAGTTTTGAATATCTGTGTGAACACTCAAGCTTAAGTTTTTCTCCTCGGCAAGGAAACGTAGTTCTTCTGTAGTTGTTGTGACTAAATCGACTAAGTCAAATTCTTGTAGTCTCAATTTCAACTTGTCTATCTCTAACTTAGAGAAGTCGAGTAGATCTTCGATCAGCATCATTAAGTTTTCGCCATTTCTGAAAATTTTTTCGACGATATTTCTTGAATCAGGGGCAATTTGATATTCATTGGAGCTTAACAAGAGTTGGGATAACCCCAAAATCACATTCATGGGGTTACGCACTTCGTGAGATACAATCGCCACAAATTTGGATTTTAACCTTGCTGCTTCTTGTAATTGGCAATTTTGCAGTTGAGTCAAGCGCTCTTGTTCTTCTGCCTGCTTACGAGCAGTGATATCTCGCAATTGCCAGCGATAGACAACAGGGTTACCTTGCAAGTCACGTACTGTAAGTACACTTACACTCACATCTAAGATCCTCTTTGAGTTTACCTGCTCCAAGCGGAACTCCCACTCCTGCATTCGCTCCAGATCGTATAGACGTAACAGTTGGTAACGGAAAGCTTGACGTTCTTTGTTCGGGATAAAGTTACTCAGGGGTAGGGCTATCAGGAAATTTGATGGAATGTTCAGCAGAGTCGCTGCAGCGCAGTTGGCTTCGAGTATTTTACCGTAGATGTCTGTGACCAGATAGCCTTCTGGTGCAAACTCAAACAATACTTGGTAGCGCTGGCGTTCTACTACTAATAATTTGTTGGCGATCTCTAATTGTTCATTTTGTGCGCGCAATTCTTCTTCGGCTACACGCAATTCTTCTAAAGCCACATTCATTTCTTCAAAAGCTTCTTCCAGGAAATCTTGTTGCTGCGAAGGACCTTCCTGAACACGATTCTGTAGCTTCTTTGTACGCTGAGATACCTGCTGTATTTGCTGAGCAAACTCATCTAAATTCACTGCGTACATAATTTTCTTTTCTCCTGCTTTTTCCACTTTTCCATTAGAGAATTGTTGTTATCTTCGGTGTCCAGATCTATCTAGCTGAATATTCTCAACATTTTACAATTCGTGTTTTCTATATTTTTCAGCTGACCAATACTAGCTCAAGCTAATACAGCATGGCGGAAATAAACCCACCATTAGGAGCCTTGAAAAAATTGCCATTTGCCGCCTTTGAAAACGGTAGGCGTATTTACGCCGCACGGTACTATTGTAAAATTTGTTACTTTTACTAACTTTACACCATCACCTCAAATGTCATTTTATAAGCATGAAAGCTATATTAATTCGAGTTCATGTGGCAAATATTTGCATTATTGTCAACTCACCAGCACTAACAAAAGGCTCACTCACGATCACCACTCAGTGCAACCGTCTGTAGAAATTATCCTTCGACTGATTAGGCAAACTCAGCGCTTTTAACGCGCTACCTTATGTATTTAGAAGGATTAATAAAAAAGTCTACAGAATTAACTATTAATATTACCTTTTTTAATTTATAGTTCCTTGATAATTTAGTCAAGTAGATTGATAAAAAGAGTGCTTTAAGCGGTCAGACAGTATGTGAGTATAAATGCTGAATTAAGTATAGGCATGAGTTTTACTTAACTAAGCCCAGTGTTGAGCAACACTCCAATAAGTGTATAACGTAACCATATTTACAGTAAAATTTAACATTTTACTGATTCTCTTGATAGAGGCGGCATTTGAAAAAAATGTTTATCATACACGTATAAATTACCTATTTTCTTTTTGACTTATAAGAGCGATCTTGGCTAAGGAGTGGTTTTGTAAATTAGGTATTCTTCTGGCTGTTAAGGAGTAGGCAAAATTATTTGCACATCTAATTTACTTAGAAAGACTGGTTTAAACGCATTTTAGGCTCTGGGGAGTAGAAAATTTATATCGAAGATCCTTCCTAGCCCCCCTTAAAAAGGAAACATAGCCCCCCGTTTGAAGAGGAGCCACCGCCCTGACGCTCGTTCCGACGCTCGTTCCTCGCTACCGCTTCGAAGATCGCTAACGCTGCGCTAACGGGTGACGCTCGTTCGCCCTTGGCGTCTCCCCTTGGGAGAGGACTCGCTAACGCAGTCGCCTGCGGAGGGTTTCCCTCCCGCAGCGCTGCCTCACCTGGATTTGGTTCCCAAAGTTTAGGCGAGGAGCGTGGGTAGTTCCGATCAAGCCTTAACTGAACCGTATGAAGCTATAGCTCGGAAAAGTTATGCATAGAATCTCAAAACAGAGCGCACAAAATGCACAAGAACACGCAACCATTGCATTGAGACATGGCTTTTCAGTAGAATTGCAAGGCAAATTTTTGCAGAGGCGTGACGAACCGACTTTACAAGAATACGGTCATTTTATTGAAGACTATGGTCAGATAATACAGCAGTATGCAGAGGAATCACTACGGTATTCACAATCATTACACAACCAAGATTACTCAACAAAGTTATACGGTTTGGCTGTAGAGGCGCATGTTAAAGCAGCAGTGGCGCATGTTGGAGCCAGGGCAAACGCACCTTAAAGTGGCACATTAAAGGTTGATTTTTGGCTAAATCTATGAATCTAGCTAGACACAGTAAACCAAAAAGTTTTTTCCCAAAGAGCGATCGCGAGGAATTAATA
>JAQYWN010000771.1 GCA_029379265.1 Rhizonema sp. NSF051 | reverse complement strand
CTTTTGGGAGAAACACCGCAAGATGTCGAGGTTTCTTCAAAAAGTTACCTTTGAAATTGTGAATAGAAGGCTTTTTGTACTGCCATACCTCTCAAAACACAACCTAAGCCAAACATTAGAGATTAAACAATGAACTCCTCCTCGCTGTTAAGACTTCAGGGAGAGCAGATTCAGACAAGCCACCAGCCATCTCCCACACTAAATGCGTCTGTCCTCAACTTTTTGAAGATAGTTGCAGACGAGACAAGTCTAGTATCAGACTTGAGCCAAATTTGGGTCATGCGCGAGTTTCAACTGGGTGACGAACTGACAAGCTATAGTCTGGATAAGCAAACTGAAGATAACAGCAAAGTTCTTTACTTAATTTGTTCGGGGCGAGTGCGACTGCTGGGGTTTAACGTCATCGGACGAGAAGTCTCAACTCAGTTGCTTGTAGCACAGCAAACCTTTGGAGCTGATGACTTATTTTGTAATCAAGCTTTACCTTACCGAGCGATCGCAGCTAGTGCTGGTTTGGTTGCACAAGTTCCCGTTTCTCATCTGATGCCGTGGTTGCAACGCATACGCAACATGTCAGATTATTTACAGAGGATGGCCTCAGATCGCCAAACACTGATCTTCTTCAAGACACTAACTGAGTTACGTTCACTTCAAAGCCACCGTCTGCGACAGCTGTTACCTTACTTAGTACAAACGAAGATCAGTGCGGGCTTATCTCTAATGGAAACAACGCCTCCTGGTGAAGGACGATATTGGTTAGCGAGTGGAAATATCCAAAGCTTATCTGCACAAACTCCGTCGCCGCTTGTAGGAGAAAGCTGGGGTTATCCGGATCTCACACTACCTGCTTGGTCCGCTCAAACTGATATCTTAGTGTACCGCCTACCCATAGAATACTGGGAATTAGCAACGGCGATCGCACCGGACATTTCCCACTTATCTCACCAAGTCACAGACAAAGAGATTGTTTCTGTTCACAAGCAGCAAACACCCCGGAAAACTCTCAGCTTGATTAAACTACCACCCCGCCAACCACGCCCAGAATCAGAACAGGCCCAAATCAAAGAAAACTCCTTACCGCCAGCGAGTTTGGATGCGGAGGTTGAGTTTCCCCAACTCAGTCAAAAGTATTGGTCAAAAGCTTCGTTATGGCGACGAATACCTTTTATCCAACAACAAAGTTCATCAGATTGTGGTGCGGCTTGTTTAGCAATGGTGAGTCTGTACTGGGGCAAACGTTTTAGCCTTAATACCTTACGTAACTTAGCCCTGACAGATCGTATAGGTGCATCCCTTCCAGCTTTAGCAGATGCAGCCGAAACAATCGGATATCGCGTGTTACCAGTACGAGCTTCTTTAAGTAAGTTGGAGTTGCATCATCCTTGGATCGCTCACTGGCAAGGAATTCACTATCTGGTTGTCTGGCAAATTAAAGGCGATCGCGTGTTAATTTCCGATCCGGCTGTTGGCAGGCGATGGCTTTCTCTTCAAGAGTTTGAAGCAAACTGGACGGGATATGCACTGCTATTATCTCCCACCGAACGCTTCAGTGCCTACAAGAGCGAAAAAATTTCACGTAGTCAAATTTGGCATACATTTTGGCATCACCGTTACCCAATAGGGCAAATTATTGTCGCCTCTGTACTACTGCAAGTTTTTGGGCTGGCGACGCCCTTAATTACCCAAATCGTTCTCGATCACGTGTTGCCAAACAAAAGCTTCGCCACCCTGAATGTCTTTGCTTTTGGCTTCCTGATCTTCGGTATGTGGCACATTATCTTGACAGCCGTGCGCCAACACCTGCTGGACTATTTTTCCAACCGCATGGATCTTACCTTGATTAGCGGTTTTATTAGCCATACATTGCGGTTGCCATTACAGTTTTTCGCATCGCGCCAAGTCGGAGATATTGTCAACCGCGTTCAAGAAAACCGTAAAATCCAACTGTTTATTACCCGTAAAGCTGTGGGTACCTCTTTAGACGCCATGATGTCGGTTGTCTACTTGGGGTTGATGGCTCATTACAATTTACAACTTACTTTCCTCATGGTGGGTTTAATTCTACCGATTGTGAGTTTGACTTTGGTGACTAGTCCATTTCTTAAAGGAGTGTCACGAGAAATCTTTAAGAAATCGGCAGAGCAAAACTCTTCAATAGTAGAGATGATCGCTGGTGTTGTCACAGTAAAAACCGCAGCCGCCGAACGAAGAGTGCGTTGGCGTTGGGAACATCGCTTCCAGAAGATGGTAAAGGCGCGGTTTCGAGGTCAAAAACTGGCTAATAATTTACATCTAGCAAGTAGCTTGATTAATCACCTTGGTAGCACCATTGTGTTGTGGTATGGGGCAACTTTGGTGATTCGAGGGGAGATGTCTATTGGTGAATTTGTCGCTTTTAATTTACTGATTGGCAACGTTATCAACCCAGTTTTAGCATTAGTGGGGTTGTGGGATGAGTTTCAAGAAATATTAATTTCCATAGAACGGCTTGACGATGTCTTAACTGCCCAGCCAGAAGAAAATCCTCAAAAACAGCTACAGACTTTACCTCCGATTCATGGTGAAGTCTATTTTGAGAATGTCTCTTTCCGTTACAACCAAAATGAACAGCGCAACAGCCTGCAAAATATTTCTTTTAAGGTGAAAGCAGGACAGACTGTTGGGATTGTGGGTAAAAGTGGTTCAGGTAAAAGTACTTTAATGAATTTACTTGCGGGTTTGTATCGTCCGCAAACTGGACGCATTTTGATTGATGGACACGATACGGCTGATGTTTCTTCCCAGTCGCTACGATGTCAGTTGGGTATTGTCCCGCAAGAATGTTTTCTGTTTTCCGGAAGTGTTTTAGAAAACATCACGTTCTACAACTCAGAATATACCACTGAACAAGCGATCGCTGCTGCCAAACTCGCCGACGCACACGACTTTATCCAGGCGCTGCCCTTAGGATATAACACCCAGGTAGGAGAAAGAGGAATGATGCTTTCGGGTGGACAACGGCAAAGAATAGCGATCGCACGAGCACTTATTAAAAATCCACAAATTTTGATTTTGGATGAAGCCACGAGTTCTCTTGATGCTGAGTGCGAAAATAGATTTCAGCAAAATATAGCTCGATTCAGTCGGATCATTGCTACTCCTGATCAAGCTCGTACTACCTTTATCATTGCCCATCGTCTCTCCACCGTGGCAAATGCGGACTACATAATTGTTTTAGATCGAGGTATCCTCGTTGAACAAGGTAGCCATGATGAATTAATGACAACTAATGGTCTTTATTCTCACTTAGTCGAGCAGCAATTACATTTGTAAAGACAGGGAATCGGGAGTAGGGAGGAGTTATTGCTCCCTAGAAGGCAGTCAGAACGGCTTGGGCTAATAGAGGGCGAAAAATCCGGCAACATCGTTGGCTCTAAACAAGCGCTCTGAGTAATAAGGCTGCCGGATTTTTCAGTATGAAAGGTGAAACTGAAGTTTTTCCCTCATTAGGATAAGAGCGTTGAGAGGAGTCTAAACCGACTTCCTTTGCGATCATCACTTCACCTCTGTGTCATACCATTTCACGAAAATCTTGATACAATTCGCTCAAGAACTGCTTCCCCTACTCCCCTGCTAAGACTGCTTGCCTAAATGTATCAACTTTAAAGTGAAACGGTGTCACGTGTCTTCCGCAAGTGGCGTCTTCGGGGAGGCTAAAACTTCTAACTGAACAAGTCGCGATAATAGCCCGTACTCCGCTCAATTGAAAATTGCTATATCATAACAACCTCTCCCTGTGTCACCGCGTCAGTCTTAGTAATAAGTCTTCAACAAGACATGATATGAACACCTAATTTGGGTGTTTTTTTTATCGACCTTATCCCACTTGCATATGTTGTTCACCTTGTACTAATAAACTGTTTCTAAAGATACAGTTTTATAGACATACTGACTATTTTTTCTGCAAAGTTCATAACAATTTTTTCAAATTACGATAGCCGTTAACCTTAAAATCCATGACATACAAGACTCTTAATATATATAAGCACAGTCATATAGCTCTATCT
>JAQYWN010000770.1 GCA_029379265.1 Rhizonema sp. NSF051 | reverse complement strand
ATCTAGTATTTAGCAGTGAAACTTTTTAACTTTGTCATAATATAAACTAAGTAAGAAAAGTAAAAACTTATTCAAGGGACAGACTATTTAAGTACAATCTACCACTGTGTTACGAAACAGTACACCTTGAAAAAGAATTACGTGTAGGGCTGACGAATTACATTACAATCTACCATCACCTTATTCATTCCATCAGTGTCTCAGAATTCTGCTGGGCGGTTTTACAGCAGACTAGCGATCTACCATATTAAGTTTGCCGGACGTCGCGAGAAATTTTTGCGAGGAGTCAAAATCTTCGTGTACTCTCAACCTCCCGCTTTCACTTTTCATTTCTAGATTGACACCAAACTAAAAAGACTGGTTTCCGTGTACAAGATTGTTTGGGCTGTGAATTGAGCAAGCCACTATCTATACTGTGGTGTCAAGTATCATGCTTTGACTACCCAGAGGAAAGAGTAGCTTTATACCTATGCTAACCGTTAAAGGAATTAGATTATGAGCGGCATTATGGGAATTTACTACCTTGACAGTCGTCATGTACTCCAGGAAGATTTAGTCAGAATGGTAGAGATATTAACGCACCGGGGACCAGATGGTGCAGATATTAGGATTGAAGGCTCTGTTGGTTTTGGGCATAGGATGCTGTGGACGACTCCTGAATCCTTGCTAGAAAAGTTACCTTTAGTCAATCAAACGGGCAACTTGGTCATTACCTGTGATGCTCGCATAGACAATCGTGATGAACTTCTCAGCCAGTTACACTTTAATAACTGTCCACCAGATAAAATTACGGATAGCCAGTTGATCTTGGCAGCTTATGAGAGATGGGGGGAACAGTTTCCAGAACATCTTTTAGGTGACTTTGCCTTTGCGATTTGGGATAAACAAAAGCAGATATTATTCTGCGCTAGAGATCACATGGGTGTTAAGCCCTTCTACTATCATTATCAAGCAGGTCGAATTTTTGCTTTTGGTTCTGAAATTAAAGCTCTATTATGTTTGCAGGAAGTGCCACACCAACTCAATGAGGTGAAGATAGGTGACTATCTGGCAGCAAACTTGCAAGATAAATCCAATACCTTATACCAGGATATCTTGCGACTTCCTCCTGCATGTAGCCTAACAGTGAGTGCTAAAGGTATACAACTAAAGTCTTACTGGACGCTGGATTCAAAAAGGGAACTAAGGCTTAATTCTGATGAAGAGTATGCCGAAGCATTGCGGGAAATCTTTGCAGAAGCCGTGCGATGCCGATTACGTAGCGCCTTTACTGTGGGTTCTCATCTTAGTGGTGGGTTAGACTCTTCTTCTATCACTTGTATGGCACGGCAGTTGTTAATACAAGAAGGAAAGAATCGCTCATTGCACACCTTCTCAAATATTTTTGATGCTGTTCCCGAAAGTGATGAGCGCTTTTTTATTGAGGCTGTGATTGCCCAAGGTGACATAATTCCCCACTATGTCCATGCTGACGAAATGGGTCCTTTGTCAAACTTAGAGGAAATTTTCCGCTATCAAGATGAAGTCATTTCCGCACCGACACATTTCTTGGCTTGGCAATTGAACGATGCTGCTCACAAAACAGGTGTCCGGGTTGTTTTAGATGGCTTTGATGGCGATAACACCATTTCTCATGGGGATGGTTATTTTGCCGAACTAGCTAACCAAAGACAATGGGCAACCTTTGCTGTTGAAGCTGAGGCTCTAAGGGAACTTGTCGGTACTTCACCTCTGAATATCTTGCGCTACTACGGTCTAACGTACCTGGAACAACTGGCACGCCAATGGAAATGGGTTGCATTTGTCAGACAAATCAATCAGATATTGAAACATTTTGATGTTTCAAGGAGGCAGATTTTTCTGCGCCATGGTTTAAAACCCTTGCTTGCTCCGTTTGTGCTAAAGGTTTGGCACTTTCTACGCGGACATAATCAACCTGAGAGTAGCGCTAAGACAATAATTAATCCCACGTTTGCAAAGCGCATCGGTTTAGAAAAGCGTGTTCAAACTTTCGAGAATCTCTCAAGTCAACCGCTTACAGAAAGAGAAACTCATTGCCGCGATCTAACTTCTGGCATTTTGACGCAAGCGCTAGAAATATCCGATCACTATGCAGCCGCATTTGGCTTGGAAGTTCGTCATCCATTTATGGATAAACGCTTACTGGAATTTTGCCTATCTCTACCAGCTGAACAAAAGTTGCGCCTCGGATGGTCTCGCTTAGTTATGCGCCGCGCCATGAAAAATATCTTACCTGAGGAGGTGCAGTGGCGACGTGGCAAATCTGATATGTCTCCTACTTTTGATTACGGGCTGCTGACATTAAATCGACAAGTTCTCGATCAGGTGATGCTCAACCATTCAGAGACTATCGAAACTTACGTAAACACTAAATTCTTGCTGACGGCTTATGAGCGATTGATATCAAAAAGCGAAGTTAACTCCCCGCAAGACTTACTATCAGCCTGGATGGGAGCAATGTTGGCACTAGGGTTACACTACACCAAATTATACAGAGCAGAATTATTTGTAAAGTCTTAAATTTATTGCAATCTACACCAATATATGTTATTATAGAGATGTCGTTACCCTTAATCAAATAAGGTTCGGAGTTAACAAACAATCAGGAGTTTCAAAATGAAGAAGAGCTACCAAGCACCAAAACTGAACAACTACGGTACCGTCAGCAAGCTGACAGCAGCTAGTGGAGAACTAGGATTCAATGACTTGTTTTTCGGTCGTGCAGGCACAACCCCAACGAGAGGCAATGGTACGCTGAACGCTTGTATTCAGACAAATGGTCGGTGCGTAGATCCAAATGCAAGTGGTAATGGGATCAGATAGAGAGCAAGGAATGCTGTAGTAGCCGCTACAGCATTCTAAATTAACAGCTTTGAAAATCCTTGCAACGATTAATCTACCTTCGTTCTAGAAGCTAGAGCTTGCAAGATTTGTGGGCTGCGGACATCCGTAGCCCTTTTTTACCATTCCTTTGAACGAAGCAATGCAAGTTACCTCCATCATAATAGCTTAAAAGTAATTTTCTCCAAGGATACTTAAAAGTGTTTGCTTATAATGCTTATAATCTACGCATTCACTCTGAGTTCCCTTTCCCGGAACTCATGCCCTGTGAAGCACAACAGCCAGATGTGGTGATTTCGCTGCGAGAGATTAGCCAGTTGGAAACTGAAACAGCTGATGGTGCTAACAAGCTACTGGCATTTTTAGAGTTAGAAAACTCCAAAGCGGGCAGGTTTTTAGTAGAGTCGGGACGCAAGATTGTTGTTGAACCAGATCCAGGAATTGACGAGGATTTGCTTCGTCCTTGTATTCTCGGACCAATTTTTGCTGTGTTGCTACGACAGCGATCGCACCTCGTCCTTCATGCGAGTAGCATTGCAATTAATAATGAAGCAGTAGCCTTTTTGGGTAACTCTGGATGGGGTAAATCAACCTTGGCAAATGCTTTTTACAACCAGGGATATAGTTTACTCACAGATGATGTGATGGCGATTCAAGTTGAAGGCGATCGCTTTAGGACTTTTCCCAGCTTTCCACAAGTCAAACTATTACCTGACGCAGCGGCTTCTTTAGGATACGACTTTGAAACATTAACTTCAATTCATGCAGGAATAGCAAAACGTAATAATCGTCTTGACGAAGGATTTTCGCAAACGGCTCTACCAATCAAGCGGATTTATGTGTTAGAAAATGTGGCAGCAACACACAACGAAATACAGCCTCTGTCACCTCAGAATGCGCTGTTGGAACTGGTTCGCCATTCCCGTGCTACCGACTTACTAACGACACCAGAATTTGTTAGCTCTCATCTGCGTCAGTGCGCCACTTTGGTGAAGAATGTGTCAATATGTCGTTTAAAAAGAAAACCTTCTTTGGATGCATTACCGGAGTTAGTGAAGCTAATAGAAGAAGATATTGCTCAAACAATAGGCATCAAAAGAAATGATGTAGGGGCGAAGGGCCGTTCGCCCCTACCGATGGTTTTTAAAACCGCATAATTATTAATCGCATCTGCCTAAAGATATATTTATAT
>JAQYWN010000769.1 GCA_029379265.1 Rhizonema sp. NSF051 | reverse complement strand
GTATATTAGTTGCGACTTTAAACAAGATAAAAGATTGAAATTCTACTTCTTCCTTTCTTCTTTCTTCCCTTCTGCCTTCTGCCCTCAGCATAGCTGCCTTAAAACGAGTTTCCGTGTTGATCACCAAAATCTGACTTGAACCGCAAATAACTGCAATTGATCCTCAGCATGAGGTGAGCCTGGTTGAGTTGCATTATTATAGCCAATGAATGCCATCGCCTTTACTGGTTGAGAAAACTCAACAGCAGCGACGAACGAATTACCCTCAATTGCTTGAAAGCGACCACTGTCAGCTGGTGCATAATCGACGACGCGGAAAATACCGAGACTTCCACCGCCACCATTAGCAGGCAAATCTTGATGATTTATGTGTAGCCGGAAAACATCTCCCCACGCGATATCTAGCTTTCCATTATAAGATGATTATAAATAGTATCAACGCCTTCAGAGGATAATTCATTAAGTTTGGTCTTTATTTTCTCTCTTGAGTTTTGCACTCCTGACTAGTATAAACTCCTGTTTTAAAAGTTGCCTTCGATTTTTATTCTCCCAGAGTGATGAAAGAGCGTTAAATAAATGCACATTCTATTTAATAAGGACACCGTATTTCTTGCGAAGTCTTCCGGACATCCGCTTCTGGCAGGATCGCTTCGCGTGCTACGCCAGAGCGATCAGACATCTTTTTTGTTTTTCATAACGCACGTTGGAGGCTTGTAACCCAATTGGCAGAAACTTGCCTTCTGCAATCAAGTTTCTGCCCTGTGGCTTGGTTTGATTATAATTCTTAAGCTACTTCATCAGGATCTAAACCTAATTCGCGTAATTTTGCAGCTAACTTGTTCGAGCGTTGACGTTCTTGCTCAGCACGTTGACGTTCTTGAGAAGCTTGCTCGCTACTCCAATGCAACATATTACCATCTGCATCCCACCATCTTAGCCAGTTCATCGTTTGGCATAGTCGCTCACCAGACCAAATTCCTAGAAATAGCTCTAACTCAGCAATCCAGTGATGCCCATTCTCTGATGCTTCCTGTGGTACGTACTGTTTATTTTGCAGGCGTCGTACTTCCAAAATTGATTCGTAAGGATCGTAAGTTACATATGTAGGAACAGCAAGAATCTGCTCGTAAAAGTAAAGTTTTCCATATGGTGGAGTCGTGCGTACAGAAAGTTCTCCATTATCCTCATTTGAGAGAAATTCCATGACAACTGCAATGGCTTCACCCTCTAAATTCTGAGTATAGCTACGGCGAATGACATCAGATGCCACAGGTTGCACATTTGGTACATAAAACCAATCTGGTGCTTTAACGACTGTTTTTTTATTAACGTTTGCAACCAGTCCAAAGTTAGAGCCAATTAGCATTTGTGGTTGAATACGTCCGGCTGCACCTAACGCATCAATTAGTCCAGCTGCAAGTAGGGGTTGTTGAATGTTTTCCACAGGGTGATCTTGATCTGGTAAAGCAAAGTCGGCAGGAAGTGCTTCCCAAGTGATGGTTGGCTGTTTCTTTTGAAGAGGTGCTTGTAGAACCATAAGTTACACGCTGGTACACACACTCTATATAATAGCCCACCAAGATCTTTAAGATGGTAATTACAGCAATTTTCTGGTAAATAGCTGATACCATTTCACGAAATTCTTGATACAAATGGGTTATAATTTTTTCCTTCCCTGCTCCTGTGCTTCTAATCTGCCTATTTGTATCAATTTTCAAGTGAAACGGTATGACGGAGTGACAAAAAATGACTCTTATTCTTATCGCCAAAATTACGTTTTTATGGAGAATTAACGCGGAATAATACTAAGACTTCCACTTTTCTACGTGTTTGTTGAACTTGCACCACTGATGTTGTTTGTCACTGGCTTGATGATGTACTGTTATCGATACTGGACTAAACCCAGGATCAGCGATGTCTGACGACAAGCCTTGACGCTCGAGGACTCGCTACCACTGCGCTATCGGGTGAAGCTCGTTCCTTGCTACCCCTGACGCTCGAAGACTCGCTAACGCAGCGGTGAAGCAGCGCTGCGCGTCTACGCTCAATCGAACTATCACACAAGCTTTGAATTGAACTCATCCCTGATAATCGCAAATCTATCATGCTTTATTCTCTAGCACTCCGCCCACTCATCATTAGAGATCTCCAGTTCCGGATGTAGGGGCATTAGCGAGTCTTCTCCCAAGGGGAGACGCTTCGCGAACGAGCGTCACGGCTTTCCTCGCCCCTACCAAGGGTTTCAAAGAACGCATAATTAATTTTCGCTCCTATGTCTATTAGAAAATATATCGACCAAGTTGAAAGACTAAAGCTGGCACACATTCATATTGTGTTAACACCAACAGCTAAACAAATATTGCAAGAAAGAGCAATAAAAAGTGGATGCAGAAGCATAAGCGATCTTATTGAAAAGTGGGCAAGACAAGAAAATGCATAGATTTGCAATGTTTCGTGTAGATTTAAAACAATGTGCTCAACCGCTGAAAACAGAAGCACTTTGGAACTTAAGTGAATTAGAATATCATGCAGCATCAGAGTATGGGGTGGTGTTAAAGTCAAGCTAATTTGCACTGCATCCTGTACCCGCAGTGCCCCTTGGTCTTGTAACACCTGCCGGGGTACCACATTAATCGAGGCGGGAATGTCGCGCAGGGGAGTATCGGTTCTGGTGGCAGTGGTTGCATCGGGAACACGATATCCATCTGGTTCATCCGCCACCACCAATTCAATCGGCTCATCACCCTGTGCCGACCGTAACTTATGCTGGGTTTCTCCAACTGGCTGACTAGTAAAGGGCTTTTGTGGCTTTCGAGATTGCTGTGAGGATGCAGTAGTGGCAACAGAGAATATCGAGAGCATTAGACTCTTAACAGGCTGTATTTTTTTTATCATTTTCTTCTAACTCTGGGATCTGTAATAAATCTTTAGTTGATGACGCTAGCGTCGGAAATTATTGAAATAAATTGGAAATAAAAAAGCAAGTATAGCGGTCCAGTAGAAGAGTGATGAAAAGTTATATTTAGTACTGTCCTCAAAGCTGAAAAAGTGTTTAAACCAAATCCATTGTTGAAAGTTTTTTTGACAATTGTCGATTTGCATGACGGCTTCTTTAGGGAGATCCTAAAAAATCAAATATCAGCCTTCTTATAACGAGTATCTGTGTGTGCCGCACTCGAAAATCGCCTTGAGAATCCTCTGTCCAGCAGACGAGTACACGAAGCTCGTTCCACTGAATCTTCTGTAAAATAGACCGAAGCGACGAATTAACCAATAAAGGCTGGTATTTTATTTCCAGGAAACTGCCTTAGCGTTAATGCAACTCAAATTGTCTATGTCTTCATTGGGGTTGTATCACTAATTCTCTTGAACACGGCCTTTTTTAGAGAGCGTGCGTAGACGCTCTTAGCGGCTTGTCGTTAGACATCGCCCCTAAGCACAAAGACGTGCAAGCCGTGACAACAGCAATAGTGAGTTAAGCACTGTGCGATGACATAGGTAACTGTCGCCATGCATATCGCCAATCTTCGACTTAACTATAATTTTTGAGTTGCAATGGCCAATTTCGCACCCTTCACGCGTCGCACTTGATCCATCACTGATACTACCTCTCCGTGTTCAACTTTTTTGTCGGCATTAATAATCACCAAAGCGTCTGGGTTGGCACCAACCAAGGTACGTACTTGGGATTCCAAAGCATTTATATTCGTTGGCTGACGATTCAAACTAACTTGTCCAGCTGAGTTGATAGTCACGCTGATTTTTTCTGGCTCTTTCTGGCTAGATGCTGTCCCTGCCTGCGGTAAATTTACTGGCAAACCTTGTGAGCGGGTTAAAAATAGTGTTGACATCACGAAAAACGTCAACAGTGCAAACATCACATCAATCAGCGGTACAATATTCACTTCTACCGCTTTTCTGGATTCATAGTGTAGACGCATAAGCTCTTTCTCCTTCTTCTTCGTAGCGATCACGATACAGTATTTCTAACTGTCCGCCATATTCCTGAATCTTCGATATTTGGTGTTCAAACAATGCGCGAAACGTGTTCGCTG
>JAQYWN010000768.1 GCA_029379265.1 Rhizonema sp. NSF051 | reverse complement strand
GTAAAAAGTAAAAAGAGAATCCCCATAATTAAAATTAGGGGATTTGAAATGGACGCATTTTTTTCTTGCACTATGTGCCTCGAACAAAAATTTTTGTTTTTCTATCGATTTAGGGGCTTCAAACCGATTTTTCTTTTTCTTTCTTTTGCCTTTTAACTTTTAACTTTTGCCTTGTTCGGTGACTCCGACTTTAATGAGGCTCGAAGTCTAGTAAAGACAACTATTATTTCTGTGTCTTTGTTTAAAAAGCTAGTTTGTGATATGAAAAGTTAGAATGCTTTACAACTTGGGCAATCATTGACTTATTTCTAGTAGGAAATATAGCAAAAATATATGCTTTTTCTTTGGTGAATGTACATGAAAAAATACTTGTTTATTCTTATGTAACCTGCATTTCGCACCCCTTACAGCCCTAGCGACTAATGGTACTCAAGTTGCTAATTAGACACTAACATGAGTAGCCATTTTCTCCAACAAAGCTTGAAACAACCTCAATCCATCGCTATTGCCTAACATTGAGTCAGAAGCCCTTTCTGGATGCGGCATCATCCCCAACACATTGCCTTGAGTGTTGCAAATTCCGGCAATGTTGTTGAGTGAGCCGTTGGGATTCTCTGCTGCATAGCGGAACACAACTTGACCGTTATCTTCAATTTTTGATAAGGTCTTATAATCTGTGTAAAATTGCCCTTCTCCGTGCGCAATGGGCAAAGTAATGATCTCACCATCTGTATAGCCTTGCGTCCAAGGAAGATCGGCACGTTCAACTTTGATCAAAACCTGATCGCAAATAAAATGCAAATCTCGATTTTTTATCAACGCCCCCGGTAGAAGTCCTACCTCGGTCAATACTTGAAATCCATTACAAATACCGATGACAAATTTCCCCTTTTGTGCATGAGAAAGAACTTGTTGCATGACGGGAGAAAAACGGGCGATCGCACCACAGCGTAAATAATCGCCGTAGCTAAAACCACCCGGTAGAATAACCACATCCAAATCGTCAATATCGGTTTCTTGATGCCAAACCATACGAGTCTGTTGCCCCAGTAAGTCTCTGGTTACAAAGGCAACATCGCGATCGCAGTTAGAACCTGGAAAAACAACAACTCCAAATTTCATAATTAGTTAATCATTGAGTGTTAGTTGCTAGTGAACAAGAATTAAGACTTATCCCCTACTGCCTAACTCTGCCCTCCCTTCAGAACACTCCCGTCTGTGATTCAACCTCAATCAAATCAAAGCGATAATTTTCCATCACCGTATTTGCTAGCATTTGATCACACATCTGATCCACTTTCTGACGCGCTGTAGTTTCATCAGGACAGACGAGAGTCATTTCAATGTACTTACCTATCCGTACCTGCTCGACTTTATCATATCCAAGCTGCTTTAGCCCAGATTTCACAGCCACACCAGCAGGGTCCAGAACTGAAGGACGAAGGGTCACAAAAATTTTGGCTTGATACTTCCTTTGCACTGTCTTTTCCTAAATCCTGCTACGCTCATACTATATCTCTAATAGGGCAACTAGGTGAAAATAAAATTACAGATTAATCGGAGTTAAGCTAAAAATAAGCCACGATAAAAGTTTCAAATATAATTAGCCTGCAAATACATTATCTATGAGAGCCGCACACACCCGCAGTCAAGAGCGTGTTTTAAACCTACTAAAAACTATTAAACAAGGCATTTCTGCCCAGGATCTGTACGTAGAACTACGTAATCGCAACCAGAGCATGGGTTTAGCAACAGTTTACCGCTCCTTGGAATCTCTAAAACTTGAAGGTTTGGTACAAGTACGGACACTGGCTAACGGTGAAGCCCTTTACAGCTTAACGCAGCAAGACAAGCACCATATGACCTGTCTGCAATGCGGTATCTCTATTCCGATTCATCAATGCCCTGTCCATGATCTAGAAACTCAATTGCAAACAACTCATAAGTTTAAAGTTTTTTACCACACCCTAGAGTTTTTTGGTTTGTGCAGCCACTGCCAGAGTATGCAAGCTGTAGCAGAGTAGAGCATGCGAGAAGTAATACCATGTTTGATTGAACACTTATAATAATGTTTGTAGTTGCGCTTTAGCGCTCTCAAATTGCTAAGAGCGCTAAAGCGCACGGACAGA
The DNA here is from genome assembly GCA_029379265.1 of Rhizonema sp. NSF051. Taxonomy (GTDB): domain Bacteria; phylum Cyanobacteriota; class Cyanobacteriia; order Cyanobacteriales; family Nostocaceae; genus Rhizonema. The sequence goes on along the minus strand of JAQYWN010000768.1, from coordinate 1,931 downwards.
TTCTTTCGGAGGGAAACACAAAGGACGTACTGTCCTCAACTACGAACCTATCTTTTATTCATAACTTATTTACCGAACATGATATAAGGAGGCAAGAAAGTTAAAAATTCTTGACTCCCTTATACCGTCTCCTGAGTCCTAATTTGGATAGTTATTCTTCACAGAAGTTGTTTCCTCAGCAAGAAAAGAGTTGGCATCAGTTTGATTATTTGAGACAATGGAACGTATACCCTCCAAAGCTGCTGGTATAGTGCGCGGGTCCATAAACATCACCTTACTGCTCTCACTCTTGCCAATTGTCGCCCCCATATCCAGATAACCCAAGGCAAGCAAAATTTCCAAAGCTTGACGAGCATTAGGGCTAGCTTTGATTTTTTGGGCAATAATATCTGAAGATTCTGCAACAGCTTGGGCTTTAAGAACCTGCTGTTGGCGTTCGGCTTGGGCTTTGAGAACAATGGCTTTTTGTTCAGCCTCTGCTTGTAAGATCGTCGCTTTTTGACGGGCTTCCGCATCCAAAACTTGGGCGTCTGCTTTACCTCGGGCGCTATTCACGGCAGATTCCCGTTCTCCCTCAGAAGTTAAAATCGCTGCTCGTTTGCGCCTTTCTGCCGACATCTGCAAGTCCATTGATTCTTGCACTGCCTGCGACGGAATAAGATCCCGCAGTTCCACCCGAGTGACTTTTACACCCCAAGGTTCAGTGGCAATATCCAAATCTCGCAACAAAAGTTCATTAATGTGAGAACGGGCGGTGAAAGTATCATCTAGTTCTAGTTGACCCATTTCCGCACGAATTTGAGTCAGCACCAAATTCACCATCGCTAATTGGAGATTCTCCACCTTGTAGTAAGCTCTCTCCATATCCATAATACGCCAGTAAACCACCGCATCAACAGTAATCGATACGTTGTCACGGGTGATGCATTGTTGGGGCGGGATTTCTAAAACTTTTTCTCGGATGGTTTCGCGAAAGACAACGCGATCCACAAAAGGAGTAATCAAGGTCAAACCCGGTTCTAGTTTTTTGTTATAACTACCTAAGCGCTCTACCAAGGCTTCATTGCCCTGATTGACAACTTTCACTGAACCTGCGATCGCAGAACCGCCCAAAGCCAAAGATATCAGTAAAAATAAATAATCCATTTTTTTTATCTCCTGATTTTGCTAAAAACTAGGTTTAAATTTATGCCACCCATCAAAAAAGTGGGATGAATAGTAAAGCTCGATCCTGCTGAATCTCCTATTCCACAGACTTTGTCATTAGTCATCTATCCTTTGTAACATTAATAACTAATCGACCGCTAACACTCAGATCCACCGAAAAAATGGACTGTAAGGTTGCGTGTCTGTAAAAGAACCCCTTCGCTTCATTCAAAAATTCATTTTTAATTTTTAATTTTTAATTTAGACCTAGATCCCTTCTTCTGGTAGGATAATCAACGTTGTTCCCTCACGTCTGGTTATGTAGACTCGTTCATGAGCTGCTATGGTGATGTCATCCTCACAACGTGCCCGCCAGGAATTTCCCTCGTATAAGACTCGCCCTGTCTTCCCAGCTGGAATTTCCGTCAAAGTTTCACCTGTAGTTGCATCCCGAATTTTTAACTTACTTCGATGAGGCAGTTTCACAAATCGACGGGAAATGACAACAAGCGCACTGGAAAGCAATACCCAGACGAAAACTTGCAGCCATACTCCCAACACACCAGACAGCAGTGCCACCACCAAGGCGCTGATTCCCAACGTCATAGCAACAAAAGCCGTTGGCAGAAACAATTCCGTTAAACACAGAAGCGCTCCTGCTATGACCCAAATTATGGTAGTACTTGGCATAGAGCTATTCTAAATTTATTTTAATTCTTAGCTACACCTCTACGTTACCTGTTTCCAGAAATTAGCAGAAAGTATTTTTACAAAAAAAAGTAAAA
>JAQYWN010000767.1 GCA_029379265.1 Rhizonema sp. NSF051 | reverse complement strand
CGCACAACGAGTACCCGTAAAGGGTTGCGCGTTTTGTGCAGGTTTTTCCCTCGACACCAGAGATAGGACGATTCAGATAAACAATGCAAGCATTCGTGTCTAACAGATAAATCACTCTAATGGCTCACGTTGTTCATATTCACCTTGGGGATATCTCACTATTGGATCATCCTGTAAAGAACCTGCTGTCTGCTCAAAAAAATTAGGGGGCCAACCTAACTCGGATGGTGTTTTTGCCTGTGCTGATGGTTCTATTGGCATATAAATCACCATAACTTCTATTTCAGAGTCTGTCACACCTACAGGGATATCAAGATGTAAGATTCCATCTTTTCCCACCTGTGAGCGTAATTTTCTACTTTGCATTGTCTTTTTCTCCAATTTATGCATGAAATGCCAAACATAGTAAATTATACCTCCTACAACGGGGGGAACCCCCGCAACGCACTGCTCACTGCGGTGGCGAGTATGTTGAACTTGAGAAATGTTATTGCAGGTTTAATTGCTTATACGTACCAAGATAAAAACCTTCATTAAATCTAACGATAGTTTCAACGTGAGAAAAGCTTTTAACAGGCTTTTTCAAGGCCCGTCCCATCTCTGTTGTCGCATCATTGTGTTTTCAGAATTTCCTTTAACTTATTCTCATAGAAAAATTCCTTTTCTCCCATAGCTGGAACTAAATCAGTTAACCAGGTTGCTTTCTCGTCATAACGTGCAAAGAAAGGACGTTTACACCAATTGGGATCGCGTCCCTGCAAAAAAGAAAGTACAAATACTTTCTCGCCATTTATCTCAGTTACGCCATCTACTACAACTTTACCAGGTAGTGCTGACATGACTGGTCCCCGAACCGTGCGAGCTAACCCAGACACTTTTTGTATTGCTGCTTGATAAATTTCCCAAGCTCGAATAATTGGCACTTCAAAGTAATGTTTTGCTCCAGTATCTCGTTCCATAAACATATAATAGGGAATGCAACCAAGGCGAACTTGTTCACGCCACATCTGTATCCAGACTTGCTCTGAATCATTAATTCCACGCATGAGTGGCCCTTGGGTGCGAATCTGTGCGCCTGTACTACGAATGCGTTGGATCGCTGCAATAGCAATTTCAGTTTTGAATTCTGTCCAATGATCGTAGTGTGCCATAATGGCCAGATGTTTGCCTGAGCTAGTCACTTTCTCAAACAAACGTAAGACATCATCAGCATCTTCATCTGTGACAAAGCGATAAGGCCAGTAAGCTACCGATTTAGTACCAATCCGAATTGTCTGGATATGTTCAAAACCCGAATTTAGCAGTGGTTCAATATATAAAGACAGATGTTTAGCTTTCATTGTCATTGGATCTCCCCCAGTAATTAAAACATCTGTTACTTCCTGATGTTGGTGCAAATATTCTTGAAAAAGTCCTGATTCACGGGTTGCAAATTTCATTCCGTCCATCCTGACAAACTGGGGCCAACGGAAGCAAAATGTGCAATATGCGTGACAAGTTTGACCTGCTGTCGGAAAAATCAAGACTGTTTCGGGATATTTATGTTGAATTCCTGGCACAAGTTTTCCATCTAAAGTCGGAATATTATGTTCTGTCTGTCCGCCTGGATGGGGGTTAAGTTGCGAGCGAATTGTATTTACTACCTGACGCAGGTCTTCTAAAGTGGAATTTTGGAGATGCCAAACAACCTTGTCTAGAGATTCAGGAGCCAACATTTCTTTTTGAGGAAAGGTGAGGCGAAAGATGGGATCGTCAGGAACTTTCTCCCAATCAATCAGTTCCTCTACTACGTAATTATTGACACGGAACGGTAATACTTGAGCCACTGCTTTCATTGCCAAGCGATCTGCTGTTGAAAGTTTTTGCAGTTGAGTCAGCCGATCTAAATCCTTAATTTCATATAACTCAATTTTTTTAGGGTTAAGTTGCGACATTTAATTTTTAATTAACAAATTAATATTCAATAGCACCCAATTCTTTAAGTGTATTTTTTTGCTCTTCGCTTAGACCGGATACGCCCAAGATATTCATTTCCTCATAAGGTCTTTTGGGCATGAGCGTTTTGATACACTCTCCAGTTGTGACATTCCATTGCTTAATTGCTCCATCCTGGGAACCGCTAAACAAAGTTCCATCTGGACTGAAGGTGATAGAACGAACCCAATTAGTATGTCCTCGCAAAATAATCAGACGTTGACCTGTCTCAACATCCCAAATTTCTACAGTGTGATTAACGCAAGCACATCCAAGAATTTTACCATCAGGACTAAAAGCAACAGAACGTATGCAATCATTAGTGACTAAAATTTTGCAACATTCGTTCCTCTCTTCCTCCCACAGCCGTACTGTTTTATCATCACCGCCACTGGCTAATAAACGAACAGATTGCCCTTGTGAAGGGAGGAGGGGGCTAAAAGCAACAGACCATATTCGCATAGTATGTCCTGACAATACCTGAATACATTCCCCTTTATCAACATTCCATAGCCGTAGTGTTTTATCATTACTTCCACTAACGAGGATTTTACCATCAGGACTAAAACTGACAGACTGCACCCCATTTGTATGCCCCTGTAAAGTTTCAAAGCATTCCCCAGTCCGAACATTCCATAGCTTGATGTTACACTCAACACTACCACTAGCCAGAGTTTGACCATCATGACTAAAAGCAATAGAGCGGACGCGATCGCTATTTTGCAAAACTTTCACGCACTGGCCACTCAGAATATCCCAAAAGCGGATGGTTTGGTCATCACCGCCGCTAGCTAATATAGAACCACCCGGACTAAAAGCAACAGACCAAAGACGACCACCATGTTTGTCCAAAGTGCTAATACATTCGCTCCTTTGAATATCCCACAGCCTGACGGTTTTATCATCATTGCCACTAGCAATAATCTTCCCATCTGGACTTAAAGCTACATCATGTACCCAATTGGTGTATCCTTGCAAGATTTGGATACATTGAGAAGTCTCGATGTCCCAGAATCGAACGGTTTTGTCATAGCCACCACTGGCGAGTGTTTTCCCGTCAGGACTGAAGGCAACAGACAGAATAGAATTAGTGTGTCCTGCCAAAGTTTTTAATAATTTCCCTGTTTGAACATCCCAGAGTTTTACAGTTTTATCGTCACTACAACTGGCGATGATCCTTTCCCCTTGTGAAGAGGGGATAGAATTGAATGCTATAGAATTGATCGAATTAGTGTGTCCAATCAAAGTTTTTAATAGTTCTCCTGTTTGAACATTCCAGAGTTTCACAGTTTTGTCGTCGCTACTACTGGCAAGTATTTCCCTATCAAAAGTAAAAGCTACAGACAGTACTGATTTGTTATGTCCTAAGAGAGTTTTCAAACATTTACCTGTTTTTACATCCCAAAGCCTAACAGTTTGGTCCGCACTACCACTGGCTACAATTTTGCCATCAGGACTGAAGGCAATAGAACGAACGAAGTAGCTATGTCCTTCTAAAATTTTCTTACATTGTTGAGTATCCAGATCCCAGAGTCTAATGGTTTTATCACTACTAGCACTGGCTACAATTTTACCATTAGGACTGAAGGCAACACTCCTCACCCAGTTAGTATGTTCCTCAAAAGTCATCAGAAGTTTTTGGCTCGAAACATCCCAGAGTTTCACAGTATGGTCATCACTACAACTGACCAAAGTTTTACCATCGGGACTAAAGGCAATAGTTCTTACCCAGTTATCATGTGCCTTCCAATAAAATAGTTGCTCACCATTTGTAGCTTGCCAAAAGCTAATCCGACCATCAGCGTCACCTGTAGCAATAATTTCTGCATCTGTAGTGTTAAATGCCACTGACAAAATACTATCGGATATTCCTGTAAATACAGACTTAGATAAATCAGATTTAGCAAAATTGACATTATGTAAATTCACATTTATTAGGTATGCTTGCCATATCTTTAAATTAGAAAAATCACATCCACTTAAATTAATTCCTAGATCACAAAGGAGGTTAATAATATTCCCGCCGACATAGCCTGATGTCAAAGGAGTGTGTAATTGCAACAATTCTATAATTTTTAGGAGATGTTCTTT
>JAQYWN010000766.1 GCA_029379265.1 Rhizonema sp. NSF051 | reverse complement strand
GTATAAAGAATCTAGTTATAAGTGTTATATAACTAACGGGTATATTGATGAGAAAAAAAGACATACAAAAGCAAGACGTACACCGACTGACATCGTAAGTGCGGCATTAACAAAGGCAACAAATGATGAAAGAATATTTATCTACACAACTGGACAAAAAGATGATGCCCGTTGGGGAACAAAAAATCTTGAGAAACTTTTTATCGCGATTGGTATACTACCTAGTACAATTTGCCGCATAGACTCGGACACTGTTAAAGATCCCGAACATCCCGCTTTTAAAGCTGGATCGCGTATTAATGAAATATGTGATTCATTTGCTATTATTATTGCTTCACCTACCCTTGCTACGGGCTGTAGTATAGAAAATCAAAAACCATTTGATGCTTTTTTTGCTTTTCTCATGGGTGTTGGTAGCAGTGATTGTGCTAGGCAAGCATTAATGCGGTTACGCGATAAATCTGTCCCACGTTATGTATTTATAGCTGAACAAGGAGCAGCACCTAACGGTTTTGGTAAAACACAGAAAGCCGTTGAAGAATATATAGCTAAACTTTGGTTTGAAGAAAATAGATTACTTAACCAATACGAAACAGACTGGAATTATGGTTATGACCAAGTTAATTATGATCCACGCACAGCAGAATATGTTAATGAATTGTATGCTGTACGTAACTCACAAGCTTCTGAGTACAAAAAGCACTTTAAACAAGGTTTGAGGAGTGAGGCTGTAGACGTTATTGAAGTTGAAATGCTAGACAGTGTCCTACCTTGTCATTACAACTTTAATGATTTACTGGTGCAAACAAAATTTATTAAAGAAGCGGCAAAGGTAGAACGAAACGAAAAATTTAGCGAACAACCAAAATTAGATGCAGAAGACGTACAGAAACTAAAAAAACAAACAGAGCTAACACAAAATGAACGAATACTGTTAGAAGCTAACCTAATTATAAATAAGTATCAAACAGAAAAGCTGACACCGGCGTTAGTAGAAAAGGATCTAACATCTGATTATTATGATCAGATTGGATTACACTGTGCTTGTACGGATGAGGGATGGGAAGCCTTTCAAAAATTAAAGTTTCTCTGGGCTTTTTCCCAAGTCGATAAAAATGCGGGTGTAGTATTACAGCATGACTTTATTCGGAATAGACGATTATTAAAGGCTGAACTGATTAGAGAATCAAATATTTTATCGTTACTTGATGATCCGGCTAAGCAAATTCATCAGTATGACGAACAAACACTGCACGTTTACCAATTTCTCGCAAATAATTTGGACAGAGTAACAACTATACTAGGTATCGATTTTAGAAAAAGAAAAACGAAACCTTCTCCAGATAAATTTGAAATTGGACTCTTAAAAAACGTACTCGGTATGATGGGTATTTATCTCGAAGAAAACGACACAAAAAAGAAAATCAATGGAAAGACTAGACGAACATATCATGTTGTTTGTGAAACAGAAGTAATTACTAATCCGAGTAAAACTGAGGAGATATCGGTTTATTTAGGAATTGATAGAGAGCGCGACAAGATATTTACTAAATGGTTGATCCGTGATATTGAACGAGCCAAAAATTGGGATCTCAAAAAAGAAACATTTATTAATCAACGGGATGCGGCTAAGATAAACTCCTCAATGTCAATTGATGAGTTACTTGAATTCCAATCTCAATCACATTACAAGGATCTGTGGGAATTAGTTGACACAGACACACGCATTGCATTAATCAATCGCCAAGACAACTACCAGCTACCAGCACCAATTATCAAGTTTGTAGATCCACGTGCAGATAGTTATCAAGCGATCATTGCAGATATCTCAACGTGGGATACCTTTGCAATAGATCTTGAAACTTTCGGTAATGATGTAGCAAATAAAAAGGGTGTACGTAAAGAAGGTTTACACGCACGTAAAGGTTGTATACGACTTATCCAGATATCTAACGGTAAAACTATTTACATTATTGATCTAGGTAGTCGCAACTCTGATAGATCCGCAATTCAGCTTAAACTGCAACCGATACTAGGTCTGCTAGACGCAAAATTACAAGATCCCAAAATTCTAAAAATTAATCACAACATACATTTTGACTTGCGCTTTCTTAGCTTCCAGCTAAATTTTGGCAGAGCGCGAAATGTCAGTGATACGATGAAAGGCGCACAAATCTTTTTCGGTGATTACGGTAAGTTAGGGGTATTGCCCGGTGGTTATGGACTAGGCAATCTGTGTAAAAAGTTATTAGGGATTACCATCGATAAATCAGAGCAGAAATCTGACTGGGGTAGCGATGAACTGACACTAAAGCAGATAAAGTATGCCGCGTTAGATCCATTCTACACATACCACGGATACTATCGAATTGAAGAATTATACCAGAATCCAGCCAAAATTTGTTTCAGTAAGTTAGCTCAAGACGGTATTCGTGAAGCTTGGCAACTCGAAAATGAAATTATCCCATGTGCTGTTGAATTGGAAAAGGTAGGCTTACCTATAAATCGAGAATTAGCTCTATCAAATATTGAAAAGTGTAAGGATATCCAGCGTGAATTACTAACACAATGGTATGAATTAGTACCAGATATAAATTACACTCAAAACACAAAGTTAATTCAAGTACTTAACAATAAGTACAACCTAAGTATCGCATCACTTAATAAAGCAAAACTAGCAGATTTGAAAGATCTACCTGAAATCAAATTACTCGGTAAGCTAAGAGCAATTAAAGTCCCCATACAACAATTAGAGAGCTTAGTGAAATCAAGTGCGCGTACAAACAATCGCATTGAGACGACTTTCAATGCTCTTACAGGAACAGGTAGATTTAGTAGTGGTAACAGTAGGACGTTTAAAGACTTGCCTAATTTACAATCTGTTTCAGCAAAAGCACACCCCGCTTTGAAGGAATTTGATATTCCATCTGTAAGAAGTTGTGTTGCACCAATCGGAGAAGATAAATACATTATTGCTAATCTCAAAGATACCCAAAAATTGCTAACTAAATATCAAGATCTTAAGGTAGCACAGCTAGACGAAACGTACCATCAATTAGCACTTAACACATTACAAACCATTTGTAATTTAGGTCAAGCAGTCACAAGAATTACAACAAATCAGCTACCTTTAATTAATTGGGTTGATAATAAGACTTTCTTAAAAACTTATGGTGTTAAACCTATCAGATCTTTAATAAAAGTTGCTAAAGACAAAACAATGATTATTGTTGACTTAGCAGGTGCCCACGGACGAATTGCTGCTGATGTTGCTGATGATCTATTAGCTATTGCTGGATGCAATGATGACTCAATCGATAACCATAGCAAGGTAGCTGAGTTTGTAGCTAAGGCATTAGGTTATGAGTATACTTGGCAAGAAATTCAAGCTAACAAAGAGATTCAACCATATAAAGGCTTTAGAGACGCAGCTAAAAATACCTATTACGGTTGGTTAAATGGGGCAGGTGCTAAACGGATACAAGAGCAAATTAAAGCTAATTCCGGAGAAGTCGTAAGTATTGAAGCTTGTCAAGCAGCTATCGAGGGATGTGAGGCACTGTATCCTGCTATCGTTGCTTTCCGAAAATGGTTAGTCGAAACTTTAAGTAACCATCAAAATATCATAAGCATTGATGGTAAATCCTTTACGATTAATAAAATTGAAAGCGTAAACAACCGTATCCTACATAAAGTGCAATCAGATCATGATTCAGTAGAGGTGCCCTACACACAATGCCTAGCTGCAATATGGTCAAGGACAGAAGCAACGGCTTTAAAACAAGCATTGGTCAAGATAACGGCTATTGCCGAACAGTACCCACACTGGGGACTTAAAGCAATTAACTACGTGCATGACGAAATAGACGTAGAGTGCAACACAGAGTACGTAGAAATTGTTGCTAAAACTGTTAATAATATCATCGGTGATTGCTTTGCTGAATGTTTGAACAAAGTATCAGATGGTAGAGAAACAAATTGGACAAAATTAATTGTTGAAAACTGGAGTCAAAAGTAATCACATAGAATAGAAAGCTCTATTAAGATAGTTGTGAACAGCCTTAACCGATGA
>JAQYWN010000765.1 GCA_029379265.1 Rhizonema sp. NSF051 | reverse complement strand
GTAATTTTCTGAGATTTGAGTTACTTGGGGCTGAATACTTACATATCTGTTAAGACTACCTTCGCAGCTTTCTATGTCAAAATTGAGGAAAAGACTATTTACCCAACAGCCCCACAAGCATTAATGTGTTTGATCCTTTGCCAGTCATTGTCCAACCTATATCGCGAAATCGAGCTATTCTGCTTTAGCGATCAAACGGGAGATGTGTTTATTTTGGCAAGCGAGGAAGTGCAAATCCTTGTATGAGCGTGATGGAACTTGGAGATTTATAAATGAAACATAATTTTGCAGAAATGTCTACAAAAGAATTGAGAGTCTATGTACTTGAACATCAAGACGATGTGAAGGCGCTAGAAGTCTTGTTTAGTCGCCGTACTCCCGATTCAGAAGCGACTATATACCCATCCATGTTTACTGAAGATGGTAAATGTCAAGGACGTTCTTGGAATTTACCCACGATTTAGAGAGAGCGATCGCAACGGATCGCCCTCATCTACAAAGAAATGCTAAATCTTAGCTTCTTCCCTCACCAACTTATCCCAACCCAAATCTTTGAGGTTGTTATTCCGACGTAGCGGACGAGTCACCAATTCGAGAATGTCGCGTGCGTTGGTAAAGCCGTGAATTTGTGCGAAGGTGAATTCTACAGACCACTTGGTATTAATACCGCGTGCTTCTAGAGGATTAGCATGAGCCATACCAGTAATCACCAGATCGGGCTTCATATCGTAAATCCGCTGGATTTGGTTGTAGTTATCTGGCTTCTCCACAATTTTAGGGATGGGTACGCCCATTTCCTTACAGGTACTCTCCAGTAAAACCAGTTCAGCCGCTTGGTAACGCTTATCCATGTAGGGGATACCAATTTCGTTCACACTCATGCCACAGCGTACGAGAAAACGTGCTAGGGAAACTTCTAGCAAGTTATCGCCCATAAAGAACACGGACTTACCACGAATCAGTTTTAGGTAGTCTTCCAAGCCGGACCAAATTTGGGCTTCCCGCTCATCTAAGCCCTGCGGGGTAATATTAAATACCGAGCAGATTTTTTCAATCCAAGCGCGGGTACCATCCGGCCCGATGGGGAAGGGTGCGCCAATGAGTTTGCACTTGCGACGACGCATCAAAGTCGTTGCAGTGCGGCTGAGAAAGGGGTTGACACCAGCAACATAATACCCTTCTTCAATGCTCGGGAGTTCTGTAAAGCGTTTTGCGGGTAGCCAACCAGAAACTTTAATACCTTGCTTTTTCAGTTCCAGAGTTAACTGAGTGACGACAGGATCTGGTAGCGAACCAAATAATATCAGTGGTGGATGAGCGACGTACTCGGATTCTTCTTTGACAACGACTTCATTCTTCTTCCCAAAGTTGAGCAGCTTTTGAATACCACTGCGCTCTTCTTTTTCAGCTTCAGGAGCCTTCTCGGGACAACGTAAAGCCATTGCAGCTAATACAGTATCTTCTCCTTGAGTGAAAGCATAGTCTAAACCATTGGCACGAGCAACAACAATAGGAATACCGATTTCAGATTCTAGCTTTGGTGCTAAGCCTTCCAAATCCATTTTAATGATTTCGGTGGTGCAGGTGCCAATCCACACAATTACGCTAGGATTGCGATCGCGCTTAATCTGTAAACACAACCGCTTTAATTCTTCATAATCATTTAATTGTGCGGAAATATCTCCTTCTTCCAACTCTGCCATTGCATAACGGGGTTCAGCAAAAATCATCACACCCAAGGCATTTTGCAGGAAATAACCGCAAGTCTTCGTGCCAATGACCAAAAAAAAGCTATCTTCAATTTTTTGATACAGCCATGCCACACAACTAATTGGGCAAAAGGTGTGGTAATTTCCGGTTTCACACTCAAAAGTTAAAGTGTCTGGTTGAGCAACAGTCATTTTAGTATTTTCTCCCCTTGATTTAAAGTTAGGAGTGAGTAGGGGCGGGTTTAATAGAAAGAACATCGCACTAGTGCGAACACAACATCTTACAAAACCCGCCTGTACAAGAGGCAAGTCTCTTAGTTGTGTAGTTTTCTTATGACTACTAGAGACTAACCATTAACTACTAACTCCCCCTTGCTCACTCGTATACAGTCAGATTTTAAAAGATCTCGTGAGGAGCAAAGATGTGAAAGCGGATTAAACTCGCGCCTAAGCATTCCTCACTCTGGTGATTACGCATTGGGGAAGAGACGGGCAATTTCTGTGTCGTCAAAAGCACTCCTCGGCAGTTCTTCTTCCCCTATGAAAATTTCGTGACGTGTTTCACCCTTATGGGGTAAAGTGTCTTCACTCCAAACATCTAATAATGCATCGCGATGCTCATTTTCATGATGTGGAGTTGTTGAGGAGATTTTGCTATCATCTTCCTTCAAATCATCAAAGGAAATCTCGCCAAACTCATCCACTATGTTGACATGAGATGAGGAGTAGAACTCATCTTTAGATTGTTTATCTTTTCCATTACCATTGTGAGTTTCTTGCGACCAATTGATCTCGTCGAGCTCGTCTAGGGACGTTGCGATTAACTCTTCTCGTGTGATGACTTCCGCTACCATAATTTGTTCGCGGTGTTCGAGCATTTCCAAATCATGCCCCATTTCATCTCCATCCAGAGAAATCGTCAACGTTTCATCGCGATCAGGTTCTTCCACGATTACTGCTGAGTCCCATTGGGTTGCATTTTCTTTAGAAAGAACACGGTTACCGAGAACTATGTCCGGATCGAAATGCAAACCGAGTACATCGATCAAAGTGTCAGCGTCTGGATTAAGTTTGGAAAAGGGCGGCATCAACTGCGCGAGCTTAGGTTCCAGGGCGTTCACAACTCCCAGGATGAGGTAAGATGGTGGTCGTTTTCCACCATCTGGTGTGGGGACGGATTCTACCTCCATATGCATGTTGAGCCAGTCACGATTAATATGGAAAAATTGCAACCACTTTTGCTTTAATGATTCTGTAAAGCTATGAAAAAATGCCATTTTTTTCCCCCATCCTGAGAAATAAGATGATTTATACAATCATCAAGTCTAATTCTTCTTCTGAATTCCGAACCTGGGGTTTACTCGGATTTAAATAGAAATCTGACAACAACGAGAACAAGTCACGATCTTGGGCATCATTCGGGACGACACCTTCTGGTCTTGCCAGAATCTGATCGGCGATGTTGAGATAATAATCGCAAACGTAGTTCAGAGAAGGATCTTCCTCTGCCATTTCAAATAAAGTTTTACCTTTCACGCGAGAAACTCGGATATCTTCTATCAAAGGTAAGACTTCCAGAACTGGCATTGGGACGGCTTCTATGTATTTTTCAATTAAATCCCGCTTCGTGGTGCGATTGCCAATTAACCCAGCTAGACGCAGGGGGTGAGTCCGGGCTTTCTCCCTTACTGAAGCTGCAATCCGATTAGCAGCAAATAAGGCATCAAACCCATTGTCGGTAATAATCATGCAGTAGTCAGCATAATTCAGAGGTGCGGCAAAACCGCCGCAAACAACGTCACCTAGAACATCAAACAAGATGACATCATATTCATCAAAGGCGTTGAGTTCCTTCAACAATTTCACGGTTTCGCCAACTACGTAGCCACCGCATCCAGCACCAGCAGGCGGACCACCTGCTTCTACACAATCTACTCCACCATAGCCTTTATAAATCACATCTTCCGGCCAGACATCTTCGTAGTGGTAGTCCTTTTCTTGAAGGGTGTCGATAATCGTCGGAATTAAGAACCCAGTGAGCGTGAAGGTGCTGTCATGTTTGGGGTCGCAGCCAATTTGCAGTACTCTCTTACCGCGTTTTGCTATAGCGACAGAGATGTTACAGCTGGTTGTCGATTTCCCAATACCACCTTTTCCGTAAACTGCTAATTTCACTTTTGTTTGCCTCTTAAAGTTTTTTGTCAAACTGTGGCTCAAACACTTCCAGCACCCCGGCGATGGATATGTGTTGGTCTTCGAGTGCCATTATTGTCTAAATCATACGGAAAATAAAGGGGCTCTTCGATTGAAATCAGGTGATATCCGTATAAGTATAGATTTATTTAACTATTTTGGTCTTCCAATCGAAATCAAGCTATAAAAATAC
>JAQYWN010000764.1 GCA_029379265.1 Rhizonema sp. NSF051 | reverse complement strand
ATTTATACGATTGTAGGTAATTTGATAGCTATTTATTTAACTCAAGAGTTGACTAGAATTAATCAAGAAGAACTCGAATTTAAAGCAGATTTTAATTATTGCTTGACTCATGTTCGGAATCACGCTGAATCAATAGCTTTTTTTCAAGGAGAAGAGGAAGAATTAAAGATAGTTCAGAGAAGATTTAATAATGTTTTAAAAAATGCAGAACGGAGATTGAATTGGGAAAGGGGTCAGGATATGTTTAACAGAGCATATCAGTCAGCTATCACCCTATTTTCAATGTTCATACTCACACCTTTATTTATTCAAAATCAAATTGATTATGGAGAAATTAGCCAAGCTAGTTTAGCTTGCTTTCTATTTTCTAATGATCTAGGAGAATTAATAGCTGAATTTGGCACTTTAGGAAGATTTTCTAGTTATGTTGATCGTTTAGCTGAGTTTTCGGATGCATTAGAAGCTGTTAGCAAACAACCAGAGAATCTGAGTACCATTAAAGTGATCGAGGAAAAGCATTTAGCTTTTGAGAGTGTCACCTTACAAACGCCAAACTATGGTCAGGTGATCGTCGAAGATTTGTCACTGTCTGTCCAACCAGGAGAAGGATTATTGATTGTGGGCCCCAGTGGTAGAGGTAAAAGTTCTCTATTGAGAGCGATCGCTGGTTTATGGAACGCAGGAACTGGTCGTCTAGTGCGACCTCCCCTAGAAGACATGTTGTTTTTACCTCAACGCCCTTATATAATTTTAGGAAATTTGCGCGAACAATTACTCTATCCTCATACGACTCGACAAATAAGCGATCGCGAACTCGAATTCGTTTTACAACAAGTTAATATCCAAAACTTGCTCTGCTGTGTGGATGGCTTTGATACAGAAGTTCCTTGGGAGAATATATTGTCGTTAGGAGAACAACAACGTCTTGCCTTCGCGCGACTATTAATTACTCGTCCTAGCTTCACTATCTTAGATGAAGCAACAAGTGCTTTGGATTTGAAAAATGAAGAAAATTTATATCAACAATTACAACAAACCAAAACAACTTTTATCAGTGTTGGACATCGGGAGACTTTGTTAAATTATCATCAATGGGTTCTGGAACTTTTAGAAGATTCTAGTTGGCAACTTCTTCCTATTGAAGATTATCGACTCCAAAAAGCAATTGTCATGACTTCTCCTCAGAGAAATAAAACCACAATAGATACTTCCTCTGAAAATGAATCACAAAGTCAACCAAAAAGCTCAGCAGCAATAGCTCCAATTGTAAAGCTTTCTCATCAAGAAATGCAAACGTTAACAGGCTATTCTCTTACCACAATAAAAAGCAAGGCAAGTCAAGGAAAATCCATTCATAGTAAAGATGGCTTAATCTATCGCTATAACAAAGATAAAAAGGTATTGAAATGGGTAAGATTTTAGGGCTTTTGTGCGGCAGTTGCTTCAAGTCGGGTAACTAAGAACACCAGTTACCTACGGCGCACAGCGAGCTATCGCATTGCCTTGCCTGCTCTGTTTTGAACGGCTAGCCTGCGGTTTCTCCAACGGAGTACGCCGAATGCGCTCCTGCAAAATTCTTCCCATTAATCAGCAACGCCAGATAATTTATCAACCATCAACCAATGTGAGAGTCTAAACAGCCTACAGCTATGACCGATCAACTTTAACTGAACCGTATTCTAATATAAAGGCGTCATTGTGGACAAATTCTTCGCCTAAACCTTTCTTAAGGAGAGTTAAGAGACGAGGAAGCGAAAACTTAGGTAAGCTGACAGCAGCAGTTTTAATCCTCAAAAAAATGACGGCAAGCACTCCTACAATTCTCGCCCTAGACTTTGATGGTGTCATTTGCAACGGACTGATTGAGTACTTTGATGTTGCTTGGCTTACGTATTGTCAAATTTGGTCGCAAAACAACCAGATACCACCAGATGATTTAGCTTCTAAATTCTATCGAGTCAGGCCAGTGATTGAAACAGGTTGGGAAATGCCAATTCTGATTAAAGCCTTAGTCGAAGGAATTACCGAAGAAAAAATTTTCCAGGAATGGGAAAGCATTGCCCAAGAACTTCTCACTAAAGACAATCTGAAAGCAGCAGAATTGAGTACGGGTTTAGATAGAGTCCGAGATGAGTGGATAACTAGAGATTTAGATGGTTGGCTGGGTTTACATCGGTTTTATCCGGGTATAATAGATAAACTCAAAGCAACTATTGCTAGTTCAGTCAAGCTATACATTATCTCTACTAAAGAAGGGCGCTTCGTACAGCAACTCATAGGAAAAGAAGGAGTGAATTTACAGCAAGAAATGATTTTTGGGAAAGAAGTCAAGCGTCCGAAATATGAGATTTTGCGAAAATTGATTCAGGAAGCAAATATTTCCCCAGACAGTGTGTGGTTTGTAGAAGACCGACTGAAAACATTACAGTTAGTTCAACAGCAGCCTGACTTGGAGAATGTAAAACTGTTCCTGGCAGATTGGGGTTATAATACTCCGGCAGATAAAGTAACTGCCCAAAATGACTCACGAATTCAGCTACTATCTCTTTCTCAGTTTGCCGGAGATTTTTCAAATTGGTTGATGGCTCATAGTTAGTAGTTAATGGAAATTGTTAACACAAAATCAATAACTAACAACTAACAGCAAACTCCGCGCCTCTTGCAGGGGCGGGTTTTGTAAGATGTTGTATTTGCTTTCTTCTGTTCTATTAAACCCGCCCCTACTCTTTCCTATTATGCTTGACCTTACCAAACTTGCAGGACAAATGCAGGGCCTAAGTCAACATCTGACTGTAGAAGCTGCTGCTAGTCGTCAACGTTTAGAATTGGCTCAAAAACATTTCAAAAGTGCTATTGAGTCTCAAGAAAAGTTAGTGCAACTCCAGCAGCAATGGCGCGATCGCATTATATTTGCCAATGCGACTCCGATGGAACCACTCAGTACCTGCATCGATCTGCCAATTCCTCCGAAAACCCATACCGTTGTTGCTACTGACGGTTCCCAAATTGCCCCCAGTCACCACGAAATTGCCTACTGCTATCTCCTCAACATTGGTAGAGTTGTTTTACACTACGGACAAAATATTCACCCGTTGCTTGATAGTTTACCAGAAGTATTTTACCGGACTGAAGATTTATATGTTTCTCGTCAGTGGGGTATTCGCACTGAGGAATGGATGAGTTTTCGCCGCACAGCCAGTGAAACAACGGTGTTAGCAGAACTTGCTTGCAGCATGAAAGCGGATCGTCAAGCAATACCTACCTTAGCGATGGTCGATGGTTCGTTAATTTACTGGTTTTTAGAACAACTACCCTCTGATGCACGCGATCGCATTTTACCTCCCATTTTAGAAGCTTGGCAGCAGTTGCGGCTCGCTCAAATTCCTTTGATGGGATATCTCAGCGCCTCCCGCAACGTCGAAGGAATGAACTTTTTGCGTCTTTTAGCTTGTTCCCACCCAGTTCCCGACTGTGCTAGTTTTTGCCCCAATCAAGCCGAAAAAGTCCCTTGCAAGGTGTTTGAACCTTTGCGAGATACTGCCCTTTGGGCGACTCAACTCAAACCAGGACAACGTGGCCCCCTGTGGCGCAGTAATGCCCGTATTCTCGACATGTACGGTGATCAAAAAGTATACTTTTGTTACATTCATGTTGGTACCGAAATTGCCCGGATAGAAATTCCATCCTGGGTAGCAGAAAACACAACGCTATTTGACCAAGCACTAGGACTGATGTTAGGTCAAGTACAAAAAGGGTATGGCTATCCAGTAGCGATCGCCGAAGCGCACAATCAAGCCGTAGTGCGTGGCGCAGACAAAGCCCGCTTCTTTGCCGTACTCGAAAGACAAATGATTAAAGCTGGTTTAAAAAATGTCGGCACTTCTTACAAAGAAGCACGCAAGCGAGGAAGTATAGCTTAATTCTTATTTACAGTTTTTTAAATTAACTATTCTTTCACTTCTGAAAGAATAGTCAAAAGCAACTTTGTAGACATTGCTCCGAACATTTGATATTTGAAGAAAAGAACTCTAGCCTGTCAACATTCATCAGAATAATGTTTTTTGATTAAGAATTAATTAAACTCAGTTTATCTAATAGTTAAAG
>JAQYWN010000763.1 GCA_029379265.1 Rhizonema sp. NSF051 | reverse complement strand
TTCAACGAATGTCAGAAGCCCACACTGTACTGCAAAGTCAGTGTGGGTAGTTCACCATATTTCGTAAAGCAATTCATATAACCCCAACACGGATCATCTCTCATCCTAACCGCGTCCCTCACAGCGCGGTTTTTTGTTGTCAAAAATTGGAATAGCGATCGCTCTTTTATATATAGCTAAAATTATAAAAAATATGTATTGCATAATAAAATATATTTGCTATAATATATTTGTAACAAAGCGACAGAAAAATATGCAATCTCAACCTATTTCCTTTACTGAATTTCAATCAAAGCTGACTAAAGTATTTCCTGATGAGACTTTTAGAATTAAGGACTGCACAGGCTTAACAAAAAAAGATTTGAAGATTATTGGTTTAAGTAAGGATGCTTGGTTGTATGAAGCAACCGCATCAATTCATTCTATAGTTGTGCATTATTTCCCCGATTTAAATTACGTAGTCTCCTATGACAAAATTCATGATTGGAACAACGTTCGAGGAAGAGAAAACAAAGATTTAAGCAAGGCTTTGGAATTGGCAAAAATACAAACAGAGTTACCAGTTCCTATTTATGAATAAATATTTCATATAACCCCAACACTGATCGCCCCTCATCCCTAACCGCGTTACTCACAGCGCGGTTTTTTGTTGCCAAAAATTGGAACAGCGATCGCTTCTCGTATTGCTCACCAAAGTTCCAAAACGGCTCTTAGAGCCAAAAGCAATGATTGCATTCAATATTTCACCAAGTCGGCATCCTTAATATAGACCAAAACTTAAGCGGTGTTAGATATTGTTATTTTGATTCTTTTTTAGCTTTCTCCTTAGCTTCAGCTTTTGCTTTTGCCTTAGCTTCTTTTTTCGCTTTTGCTTTAATTTCTGCCTCTACTTTCGCTTTGGCTTCAGCTTCAGCCTTCTCGCTGTACGCATCATTGATTTCCTTAGCATGTCTATAAGAATCTACCAAGTTGCGCATTTGCTCAGACGTATTATTGCTTCCGCTTACGTCAGGATGATATCTCTTTGCTAAGTTAAGATAACGATTTTTTAGTACTTTTTTATTGAACATCCATTCATCTTTTTTTTCTCCTTCAGGGGAGTTACTCATTGCTTCTTTGCTTTCGTAAATATATTCAGGGGATTCCCCCCATTTTCTGTAGATGTCATCTTTCATTTCAACATCTAACTTGCTTAATTTAGGATTTTTTTGTTGAAGTTGTTGAATTTCTCCCTCTTTTTGCTTTCTATATCCTTCTGCCAAAGATTCTAAGAACTCATCAGTCTTAGTCTTCTTTTTGACTTTTCCTTTCGGTTGCTTTACTTCTTCCTGAATCTCTTCTTTAGGTTTCTCTTGAGGTTTGTACTTTGCTATATCAAGATGTTCTTTGCTGATGCCATGTCGCACCGCTTCTTCACGGTGTCCTTTGTGTAACTCAGTACCTCTGTTTACATGATCTTGAAGCCAACCAAGATATGTCTTATGTTTTTCGTTTAGATTTTTGTTGCAATTCTTCTTTTCCTTGCTCAAACATGCACCACCGCAAGCCCATCCCTTGTGACATTGAAGCGATCTCGCATAGGATAGCACTTCGATTGGTGCATAGTCTAACCAAGCAGACATCTGCATTGCTGTGGAAAACAATTCTGAGTATTTGTATTCATCTGAATCAATGACTCCAGGGTTTCTCGGGGTGAGAGTAATACCAGAATCGTTGATTGAGTAGTCAATAACTAAACGCTTACCACCAGGGCGTGGGGTATCGAACCTACCGGAAAATATTGTATTGCCTTCTGACTCAGGGTTTATATAAAAATTAGTAATATTGCCGCCATAATTGTCGTCTACTATCTGGCGGACTAAGTTGTGATTAAATAAAGCTTTCTCGACTGGTGTTAGACTGATATATTTTTGCTGAATATCTTGTAACGATACCATTTATCATACTGAGAATAAATATTACATTTATTCTATCGCGGTTACTTGCCCATACCTTCATTGGCATTGACGAAGCATCTAGCGATGTCGTAAGCGTGAGCAAGATTTGTCATTTGTTGATTGCTGCCGTGCGCGTCTGGGTGGTAGATTTTGGATAATCTGTAGTAACGACGCTTTAAGGTTGATTCAAAATAAGCCCAGTCATCTTTACCAGTTCCTTCGGGCTCGCCGTTCATTGCTTCGGCTGATTCAAAAATCTCATTTGAACCAACACCACGTTTGTACACCAAATCTAACAGCATTAAATCCAATTCGCTCTTGGCGTTTTTCTTTGCCATCTCAGCTTCTAAAAACTCAATTTGCTTGCGAAGTTTTTCGGTTTCTGTTTCTTGTGTTGTTTTAGCGTTTAACTTTTGGCAAAGCTTGTCCCAACCTTGAGCTTTAATTCCAAAATGTTGTTTAGCAGTAGCGAATTTCTTGAACTTAGTTTTTAAATCTGCGACGGTGTACATTGCTTTTCTCTTTCACGTCTATATGAATATTATAGCAGATATATTTTGTAACGCAATAGTTTTGACTAAGTATTTTGCTATTGGGCATTTTGGAACAGCGATCGCGCCTCATATTGCTCACCAAAGTTCCAAAACGGCTCCTAGAGCTAAAAGCAATGATTGCATTCAATATTTCACCAAGTCGGTGTCCTTTATATATAGAAGAAATTAGTGGTGTAAGATATTTCGTACAATAACGAAACCACAACAAAAAACTAATGATAATCACAGAGCAAATCTATCGTGATTCTAAAGAGATCTCTCTTGAAAAATTTTTGATATTTTCAAGACAGAATGGGTGGGATATTTCAGCCAAACCACATAACGACGACAAAATATATTTCATTTCAAAAAATGGTAAAGGCTTTATACTTCCGCCAGAAGAGTATATTGATTTTGAGTTTAGGTGTCTGGAGGCGATATACGAAATGGCTAAAGTTCATTTACGTCGTCCATCGCAAATCTTTGACGCTATTGCAAGCGTTAACATTTAGCAGGAGCGATCGCTCCTCATCTCTACCGCATCTAATCAATGCGGTTTTTTAATGCTTTCTTCTAACACTAACTACATTCCTCTGCACCGAAAATATGTGTGGAATTTTGCATCTAAGTATTGGGGTAGACGAAAATCGCTGTAGCTCCTCAAACTACGTTGTTTCTGTTTTAGATTTACCACGCTTGGACATGTATCAAGCCTCGTCTGGACATCTACGTATATGAAAACAACGCAAGAACAGGAGTTACAGCGATCGCTTACCCAGAAAAAATACTGCCATTTTCTGATTAATCTGAGTCAAAACGCTGACTTGTCCAAGCGGACACAATTTTAAATATTTGATAACCAAACGCTGAAACACTTTCTGCATAGGCAAAGCAATAGCACAAAGCTAATAGTTTAGAAAATACAACGAGTTAGTGTTAATTGATTCACATTTTTAAAATAATGATTTCACAGCAAATTTCTAGGTATGCGATCGCTACACCAAGGTCGCAGTAAGACATTGCACAATCTACGTGTGTAGATGTTGTCAAAGGGTACAGAAGGTATAAAAACGTAAATTTGTTGCTGTATATGGGTTGCAGGTGGCTAAAGTAGAAAAATTACACAATTCACTGTGCAAGCGATCGCGCCTCATCTTTTTGGCGAAATGCTAGAGTCAATGTTTATTTCTTTGAAGTATATTCGTTAACCATCTGATTAATCTTTACAATAGCTTGTGCATTTTTGTAGGCATGATTTAGGTTTACCATTTGTTCGTTAGAACCATGAACGTCCGGATGGTATATTTTTGCTAATCTGTAATAACGACGCTTTAGCTCTGCTTCAGAGAATTCCCAGGCATTAATTATTTTTCCAATTGGTTCGCCACCAAGTGCTTCTAATGATTCAAATACCTCATTGATTTTGACACCACGTTTGTAGAAGCGATCGCTCAACAACAAATCTAAATCGCTCTTTGGCTAGTAAAAGCTCTGTCAAAATATCGTCACCTGACTGCCATATATCATCAGCAATTTGGCAGCGAGCAATTTTTGTTGTAATTTCGTAAGTCATTTAATATAGCTAGATAGTTATATTACGATTTTAAGAGCACATTTTTTGTATTAAGATGCAC